>CBIGXK010000055.1:0-14511 GCA_966193805.1 uncultured bacterium
GGAAAACAACCGCATCACAAAAAATAAATATGACAACAACCTGGTAAACACCACCGAGCTGCTCGATGCCGGTAACGCACTGCTGGAAGCGGAGATCAACCTGTCCACTGCAAGAGCAGATATATTTTCTGCTTATCACAAACTGCTTGAAAGCGCAGGGCTCATCAGTATGCAAACTGTAAAATAATTAAAGAACAATTTATGTCTGGTAAACAACCAAAAAACAAAACGAACAAGAAATTTCTGCTTATCCTGGTGCTGGTGCTGATAGTGGGTATCTCTATCGGGGCAACTTCCTACGTTCATTCGCTTCATCATGAAGAAACTGAAGATGCGCAGGTGGAATCTCACATCACGGCGGTGATACCGCGCATTTCCGGCTACGTTGCCAGCGTGGGCGTAAACGACAACGAGCATGTCGACAAAGGCGATACTTTGCTGGTGCTTGACGACCGTGAAATGAAAGTAAACATGCAGCAGGCCGAGGCGGCACTGGCCACTGCCCAAAGTGCACTGCTATCGGCGAAGGCTACGGCAGCCGCATCGGCGGCCAACATCGCCACATCCAAAGCCTCAGTTGCCACCGCCGACGCACAGATAGAGGCGGCAAAGGTCAACGTTTGGCGCGCAAGCGAAGATTACAAGCGTTACGCTAACCTCGTAAAGGACCACTCGATCACAAAGCAGCAATACGAGCAGGCGCTGGCAGCCAAACAAACCGCCGAAAGACAATTGCAGGTATTGCTGGAACAAAGGAACGAGGCGAGCAGCAAGTCGCAGGCGGTAGCCTCGCAAAGCACGGCCGCGGGGTCGCAGATAGCCATAGCGGAAGCGACCATCAAAGAAAAAGAAACTGCGCTTGCCGAGGCAAAGCTGAACCTGTCGTACACGGCGATCATTGCCGGCGAAGACGGAACAGTATCAAAAGTGAACGTGCATGATGGCCAGTTTGTGCAGGCCGGAAGTTCATTATTCAGCATTGTACGCGACAATGTGAAATGGGTGGTCGCGAATTTTAAGGAAACGCAACTCGAAAATATTCGCGCGGGAGAGAAGGTTTTGGTGACGGCCGATGCGTTTCCCGGTCATGAGTTCCACGCACGCGTGTCTTCTTTTTCACCGGCAACAGGTGCACGCTTTGCGTTGCTTCCGCCCGACAATGCCAGCGGCAATTTCGTGAAGGTGGTGCAGCGCCTGCCCGTAAAAATTGAATTCACTGATCCTGCCGACACACTGATCGACAGGCTCAGAGCGGGATTGAATGTAAACGTTGACGTACTGATCAATTAATTATGACGCAACCCGAATCATTGGTCGAATATGGCATGCGGCGCGTAATCATCACCATTACCGCGGTGATCTGCGCGCTGTTGGAAATTGTTGACACAACAATCGTTAACGTGGCGCTCAACGACATGAAAGGCAGCCTCGGCGCAACACTTAATGAAGTAAGCTGGGTGATCACTGCCTATTCCATCGCCAATGTGATCATTGTACCGATGACCAGTTGGCTGTCGCAACAGTTTGGCAGGCGAAATTATTTTGCGGCCTCCATCGTTTTATTCACAGTATCATCGTTTCTCTGCGGCAATGCAACGTCCATTAACGAGCTCATCATTTTCCGTTTTTTGCAGGGACTCGGCGGCGGCGCGCTGCTAGTAACATCGCAAACCATCATCACGGAATCATATCCTCTTGAAAAACGTCCGATGGCACAGGCCATCTATGTTCTTGGCGTTATCGTTGGCCCAACACTCGGTCCACCGCTCGGTGGCTATATCATCGACAATTTTTCCTGGCCCGACATATTCTATGTAAACATACCCGTGGGCATTGTGGCGACGCTGCTAACACTTCAGTTCGTAAAGAGCCCGCGTTATGCAGACAAAACAAAACCGCGCGATGTTGACTGGCTCGGCATTGCGCTGTTGGCCATAAGCGTAGGCTCGCTTCAATACATTCTTGAAAAAGGACAGGAAGATGATTGGTACAGCAGTAACCTGATCATCTTTCTGACGGTAACGGCAGTGCTCGGCTTTTTCTTCTTCCTCTGGCGCGAATGGATATTTAAACACCCCATCGTGCAGCTAAGAGTGCTGAAAGACGGCAACCTGCGCATGGGCGTGATCCTCTCCTTCATTATGGGTTTCGGATTGTACGGGTCCACTTTCATCATCCCGCTCTATACGCAGTCGCTGCTCGGTTGGACCGCGCAGCAGGCGGGCATGCTGCTCGTTCCCAGCTCCATCATGATTGCGGTAATGATGCCCATAGTGGGCCAGATGCTGCAACGCGGTGTGTCACAAAAATACCTCATCGCCGGCGGCATGGCTATTTTCTTCCTTTTCTGCTACATTTCGAACAGGCTCATTACTCCGTCCACCAGCGCTGATAATTTTTTCTGGGTGCTGATGCTGAGGGGCGTGGGACTTGGCTTTTTGTCCGTACCGGTATCAACAATGGCGCTGTCAACTTTAAGGGGGCGGCAGATTGGCGACGGGGCAGCGTTCTCAGGTATGATGCGCCAGCTGGGCGGCTCGTTCGGGGTGGCCATTATTTCAACTTATATTTCCAGGCAGAACATGCAGCACCGGAGCGACCTCGTGAGCCATTTGAGGATCGATGATCCCGATGTGCAGAGCCGCGTGGCGGCGCTGCAGCACGGCATGATGGCGAAGGGAATGCCTTCGAACACCGCTCTCGGCACAGCGTATAAAATCATCGACAGCAGCGTCAGCGTTCAGGCCACTATCCTTTCGTACATGGATGTGTTTCTTTCCATCGGTGTGATGTTCCTGGTATGTGTTCCGTTGGTTCTGCTGTTCATTAAACGCTCGAAAAATAAGGTCGCACTGTCAGATGCCGCTCATTGATGCGCTAAAATGCGTAACTTTTGCGCCACCTTGCGACATTCCATATGAATAAAACATTAACCGTCATCACTGCTGCTATCGTTATTTTTTTATGTGCCTGTAGTGCCACCCATGAAACAAATGAATACACGCTTGTGTGGCAGGATGAATTCGATGGCACGGCAATAGATACCACTTCATGGAGCTTTGCAACAGGCGGCAACGGTTGGGGAAACAACGAGCTTGAATATTACACGGGGAGGCCCGAAAATGCATCAGTTGCGAATGGCAATCTTGTAATTACCGCGAAGAAAGAACAATACAATGGCAAGGAGTACACATCGGCCAGGATGATCACGAAAGATAAAAAAAGTTTTCTCTATGGCCGTATGGACATTCGTGCAAAATTGCCCATTGGGCAGGGCATATGGCCCGCACTGTGGATGCTTGGAGAAAATATTGACGAAGTAGGGTGGCCGGCTTGCGGGGAGATAGACATTATGGAGATGCTCGGGCATGCAACCGATACGCTGTATGGAACGTTGCATTGGGGCCCGTCGCCGTCAGCGCACCGGTCGAAGGGTAATCATTATGTTTTGGAAACCGGCAGTTTCAGCGACGACTTTCACGTGTACAGCCTGCTGTGGGAAAAAGATTCGATGCAGATACTTGTTGATGACAGGCCTTTCTTTTCGATAAGCAGGCAGGAGTTCGCTGCCAATGAATATCCATTCGACAAGCCGCATTATTTTTTGTTCAACGTAGCGGTGGGGGGCGATTGGCCGGGCCCACCCGACCAAAGCACTGCGTTTCCCCAGCAGATGCTCATTGATTATGTAAAAGTTTTTCAGAAAAAATGAGTTTGTGTCGAAGCTGAAAATTTTTTTTACCAAACTGCCGGATTGGGAAACCTGGCATTACCTGGTGAAATATATTCCGATCATGCCGGTATGGCTTTGGTACTGCATAAGGGCAAGATCTTTCTGGTTCTTCACCTCATCCAATCCCACCATCACCTTTGGAGGTTTTGAAGGCGAAAGTAAAATGGAAATGTACCGGCAACTACCGCCTGGAACGTATCCGAAAACAGTGTACGTGCCCCATAAAATTTCTTTTGACCACGCGGAAGAAATAGTGAAGCAGAACAATTTCACGTTCCCGATTGCCGTAAAGCCGGATGTGGGCATGATGGGTTTTATGTTCAGGACAATTGCCGATGAAAAGGCGTTAAGGCAATATCACGAAAAAATGCCCACCGACTACCTGGTGCAGGAGTATGTGACGTATCCGTTGGAACTGAGCGTCTTTTATTACCGTTTTCCCAATGAGCAACGCGGGCACATTACCGGCTTTATCAGGAAAGAATTTTTACAGGTGGCGGGTGATGGACGCTCCACTTTGCTGGAGTTGATACAAAATTATTCGCGCGTGCGGTACCGGATCGAGGAAATGAAATCTAAACACAAGGATAGGCTTAACGACGTTCTTAAAAAGGGAGAAAGATATTTTTTGTCGCACGCATTGAACCTGAGCAGGGGCGGCAGGCTGGTGAGCATAGCCAGTGAGAAAGATGACAGGTTGTTGCAGGTATTTGACGACATCAGCCATTACAACGGTAATTTTTATTACGGCCGGTACGACCTGAAATGCACCTCCATTGAAGACCTGAAGAACAAAAGAAACTTTCGTATTTTGGAATATAACGGCTGCGGCGCCGAACCTCATCATATTTATGGCAACGGAAATTCACTATTTCAGGCCTATAGGATAGTTTTGCAGCATTGGAAGGTGCTGTTTGCGATTTCCCGTTACAATCATGAAAATGGAATTGGTTACTGGAACTTCACCCGCGGATGGAAATTCCTGCGAAACGCAAAAAGGCACTTTCGAACGCTAAAGCAACTTGACCTCGAAACCCAATTATAAACAAATAACTTGACATCTACCGACCCATCATATCATCCCGCCCTCGTTGAAAGATTTTATGACTTTATCAAAGTCAAAGGATATCCCTGCGTGGCTGCGAAGGCGGCACAGGCGCAAAATAATATTTCGTGCATGGTGCTGGAAAATATGGAAGATGACAACTGCGACCGGCGTATTGTAGATTTTCTTTATCGTTTTGTAGATGAATTCCGTTCCATTGGCGCGATATATCACAGTGCGGCATTGATTTTTGAAGGACCGACGCATTTGAACGAAGAAGAATTTGATGCGTTGCTGTGGAAGAGACTCCAGTCGATATCAAATCTGGATGCAGCTAATTATGGATACGATCAACGCGTAAGCTGCGATCCGCAGTCCCCGCATTTCAGTTTCAGTTTAAAAGAGGAGGCATTGTTCATCGTGGCGATGCATCCGCAGAGCAGCAGGCCCGCACGGCGGTTTGTGCATCCTGTGCTCGTATTCAACCCTCATCAGCAATTCGAGACGCTGCGTAAAACAAATCACTTTGAAACGATGAAAGAAGTTGTACGCAAGCGCGACAAAGAGTTTTCAGGTTCGGTGAATCCCATGCTGGAGGATTTCGGAACAGCCTCCGAGGTGTTGCAATACAGTGGCCGCGTTTATAATGAAAAATGGAAATGCCCATTACACATCAATCATGGAAGATCAGAAGATAATACCACCCCGTAGCGGCGTCGCATTTATTTTGAAGAAGGGACAGCGGCTGAAAGTAACTGACCTCCAGGGTGAGCAGGTATCCGATTTTATTTGTTTCAACCTGCACGATCATAAAGAATACCTTTCTTCGGGCAGAACACTTGACTATGCCGAAACGATCTTTCTGACCGCCGGGCATCCTCTTTATTCCAACAGGAGCAACATCATGCTCGACATTGAAAAGGACACCGTAGGAAGACACGACTTTTTACTGACCCCTTGCAGCGCCGACACTTTCAGGATCATTTACGGTCATCAACATCCGCACCGCGGATGTCATGGAAATCTGGCGGAGGCATTAGGCGCCTACGGCATTGGCCCCGATGATATCCCGGTATGCTTCAATATCTTCATGCATGTTGCCGTGGACGGTGCGACAGGAAAGCTTTCGGTGTTGCCACCAAAAAGCAAAGCCGGCGATCATGTGATCCTGCATGCGCGCATGGACCTTGTGGTTGGTATGACGGCCTGCTCGGCCGAAATGTCGAATAACTATTCCTTCAAGCCAATCGGCTACCAGGTGGTTGACTGATATTATTGCTGATGGCTCACTTTTATTACTTTCAGGTAGTTGTTCACTTTTACGTGCAGGTAATAGTAGCCCGGACGTAAGTTGCCCGGCATATTGTATTTCAGCCTCGTTTCGCCCGTGCCGATCCTGCCTTTCTCTGTCATCATCCTTTTACCTTCCGTGTTGAACAGACGCACTTCCGTATCTGCATTGTCGGGCGAAGAGATGATTAGTTCGATCACATTAAATACCGGGTTTGACACCAGTTTGATGTTGCCGGCGAGTTCGCCGGGTATTTTGAGTGCAACGGCCGGGCTGTAAAACGTTTTTCCTGCTTTTGAATACGACACCACGCGGTAATAAATAACGGTTGCGTGTATCTTCGGAATATTATCCGACGCTTGATAATGCATGTTCTCGCGTGCACTGTCGTTACTTGTATTGACCTGCTGCACCGCTGCGAAATTAATTCCGTTGAGACTTCTTTCTACCACGAAATGGTGAACGTCGAGGTTGCATTTATCGGTCCATTCAAGGTTTGTGATACCTGAATTGATATTTCCTTTCAGTGTCAGGCCCGCGCATTCCAGGATGAACTGCGTGCAGCGCCAGTCGCGCTCGGCGGCACATCCGCCGATTGTCCGCTGTACCGTGGTAATGGAGCCGGGTGTCGGATCACCGGTGGCGCTGCCGGCGGTGCCCATATACTTTGAAGTTCCCTGGTTGCTGCTATTATCGCTGTCGAAGAAATCATCGAGGCCGTCGCCATCAGTGTCGGTGCCTGTCAGTGCAACGTTGTCATCATTCTGATTATTCATGTTCAGGTCGTTGCCCTCGAAAATATCGTTGTAGCCATCGCCGTCAGCATCGGCGTCGAGGTAATCGGGTATAAGATCACCGTCGGTATCGAGTGGGGTGATGCCGTTGCCGCCAACGCCAGAGAAGATATCCCACCTGTTGTCGAGACCGTCGCCGTCTGTATCTGACCCGGTTGGGAAATTATACCCGCTGGTGGGTTGTGCTTCTATGTTATCCGGTATGCCGTCGTTGTCGCTGTCGATGTCGAGAAAATTAGGAATGCCGTCGCTGTCCGTATCGAAATTATCATTCACTCCGTCATTGTTGCCATCGGCAAACCCGCTAAAACCAGTATCCTGGAAATTAGGTATGCCGTCGTTGTCACTGTCGGCACCCGGGTCAAAGTTGTCGTTGATACCATCTGCATTGTTATCTACATACGCCGGGTAGTTGGCGTCGCGGTAATTGGGCGTGCCGTCGCTGTCGTGGTCGCCCAATGCTGCGGAGAGATTCGATTCGACATAGTCGGGAATACCGTCCTTGTCGTTGTCGATATCAGGGCACGCACCGATGTTCACACGAATGGTAACCGTATCGCTGCAGGTGCCGTTCACCGCGTACGCATAAATTGTTCTCGTGGTGCTGATGGCAGTCGCCGGATCGAAAAGTGTTGCCGTGGTGAAAGGCTGTGCGGAGTAGAAATTGTATCCATAATAAACCGCAACCGGCAATGTGACGGTTGTTGCCGGACATTGATTCATCAGGATGGTATCCTTTGGTGTGAAACATGTTCCTGAAATCGCATTCACGAGTGGCCCGAGTGTGAAGCAGCCTGATGTTAACACACCGCTTGAATCATATAAAGGGGATAGCGACGTGTTGCCGGTATAGTCGATCCTTGCACTGTTGCTTACACCGGGAATGCAGCCGGTAAGTGAGCACGAAGACGTGACATAAACGTCGAATTCCACATAGCCGCTGTCGGTGGCACTGTTTGTTGCGGTGATCGAGCCGCCCGCAGAGCTGTTGGCGCCCGTGCCTACTCTGAATATAATCCGGTTATTGCTAAAATCGTATTCAGATTGGTCGTCTCCATTGCCGTCGGTTTTCGCGACACCGTTGATCGTGAGCGTACCGGCTTTATAGGTGGTGCCGAAGGGCAGATTGTCGGTGATCACTGCGTTGGTACCCATGTCTGCCCCCACATTTTTGTATTCGAGACGGTATCGCAACACATCGCCACCCACGAGTGAGCCGCCATTAACGTCGGTTGAAGACTTTACAAACTTAATCGAGGGATTGAACTGTGTGATGGACGTGCTGAGCACCTGCACCATATAGTTTTCGCTGGGGGAGGCGAAGCGGACTGTTGCACTGGTTTGGTTGTTGCCGAGCTGCGCATTCCCGGTGTTCGGCAGCTCGATAATGTCTGCATCGTAACCGAGCGTATTTTGATAAGAAGGGTTTCTGGTAGTGACCACGGCGCCCTGGTAGGTGATCGTGCTGTTCCACATGTCGTTAAGGTCGGACGTGGCATTCGGGGTTAGATTATAGAAAGAAGCGGCGCCTCCCTGTTTGAAGCTGAACGAGTCGGTTGAATTTCTGTCGCCGTCGTATACAACCGCGCCCAGTTCGCAACTGACAGGTCCCGTAGGCGGTGTCAGGAATCCTGAAATCGGTACATCTACCGCCGCGCTTCCTGTTTTGATGGCAACATTGCCATCAAACACGGCCAGGTTTCGAATCTGCAAAGCGGAATTCGTATAAGCCACCACAATCGTCCATCCGCCGTAGGCGTCACCCAATCCCGCGGGTGAAGCCACGTTGCCAATGGTGTAGGTGCCACCCGGGTTAGCGGTGTTGATCAATGAAGTGATATCTGCATAGCATTTGAAACCGGTGTGCACGAAACCTGCTATCAGCGTATTGTTGTGATAGTCGGTTTGTGCGGCGGTTATATTTGCGTAGGAAGATGCACCGGGTACTTTCAGCTTGCAGGTTGTTTCGTTAACGATCCACGACGTGTTCGAACCGCTGGCGCCCTGTCCCGCGCCCCAGTAAAGCCCGGCCCACAATACTTGTGAGCATGCCGGCAAACTCAGATCGGCCGATGAAGAGTTGAACGTGTCGCCGTCGTAGGCGGTAAGGTTCATGTCGAGAGTAAGATCGGAGCTGGTGTTGTTATTCTGATGCATTTCGATCGCGAGAACATTTGTTCCCGTTGCAAACGAGGATGCCGGTATGGTGAACGAAACAACAGTTTCTTTAGCGCTCGAAGCGAACGTAGAGTGAGCAACGGCGCCGGCTGGCATGTTCGTTCTGTTGATCTCTGTGCCGTTCAGGTAAAGTATAAATCCATCATCGTAATTGACGTTGAAGGTAAAGGTTGAATAAAGTCCGGGGTTAGGGATGTTTATCGTTTTTCGGAAATAGGTTGTTCTGTATTTATTATTGGGATCCGGACCGAAACTGATGATAGTACCTTCGTCACCATCACCGAAGCCGAGCTGCCCGGGTCCCGAGGCCCATGCCGCATCGTTGAAGCCTGAAGTTTGCCAGTTTGTGGGACGGGTGTTTTGATCCCAGTATTTCCAGGTGGAGCCCCAGTCGAAGATGGTGCCGTCTACATCAATATCAACGCCGGGGCCACCGTTTTTCGCGGATCCCGACGGCGGCGCCTCATTGACGTTGCCCGCAGACATAATGATGTTGTTGGCTACATACTTGATATCGCCTCTTACGGACGAATTCGAGTACCGGATCGAGAAGGGTCTGATGATCTGGGCGGTCAGAGGATTAGCGTAGAGGATTACCACAACCAGCCATAGTCGGAGTGGC
Organism: uncultured bacterium; assembly: GCA_966193805.1. GTDB lineage: Bacteria > Bacteroidota > Bacteroidia > Chitinophagales > Chitinophagaceae > Flavitalea. The sequence goes on from CBIGXK010000055.1 coordinate 9,664, forward strand.
TTCATTGGATTGGATTTTAGTTTATAATGCCAAATTAGTATATCGCTATCTGCTTCACAATCTTTCTTCCCCTATCATTCTTGATTTCGCACAAGTAAACGCCGGTCTTCAGGCTGAACGTCTCATTTGCGGCCCCTTTCAGCCTGTTATATACCTTTTTTTGAACTATTTTCCCATCTATAGACATCACTCGTAAACTGATATTCGATTCCCGTCCCGAGGTGATTCTCAGCACGGCGCTGCCATCCCGAACAGAAACGACATTAAGGGTAAATAGGCTGGTGCCGGTTAACACTATTTTTTTCGTTTCAAGAACCTTGAACAGCGCATCTACATCCTCCTCAACGAGCCGGTAATAATTTACCAATGATTGCGGCTGAGGATCGGTAAAGGAATAGGAATTTTTTGCCGCGCCATCATTTTTCGGTTGTACGTAACCGATAGTTTGAAAGGAAGCGCCATCGGAAGATCTTTCGACGCGGAACCGCTTGACGTTTACCTCGTCGGCAGTTTCCCAACGCAGTAAAACGCCTTTTTCAGTTTCTTTCGCCGTAAAGCTCAGGAACGACAACGGCAGCGCCGCCGAGCTCACTACGGTAAAATGATCGGTAACGCATCCGTATTGGTCGGTTACAGTGTAATCCGTGCTGCCAACAGCAGCGGGGGTAACAGTGATGGACGACGTGGTTTCAGCGGTGCTCCAGCTATGGTTTCCCGGCCACGATGCGGTTAATGTTACCGGTGTTCCAACGGTTGTATTGTACGAACCGGTCACATTTACATCTTTCATGATGGTGAACTTGTCGGCGATCACACCATCTTTTCTTATGAATTTTGCATCGAGACGGTTATTGTCTACTTCAAAATACAGCATGCCGCCGTCGTCTTGTGAGAACGGCAGTGCATTATGCGGATAGCCCGATTGTACGCCACCATTGGCGCCGGAACTCCCCGCTACTACGTACACTGTTCCGTGCTGCACCTTTCCGCTTTCGTACACATAGGGGCAGGAGTTGGCGGTACCATCGTAATAAGCGCTCGACTGGCTGGCCGTATGCGCCGCCGCGTTGAAATTCACTTCGCTTAAGGCTGCACCTGCAGGGGTGGCTTTATAATATCCATTTAACAAATAAGATCTTTCATAATCATGACTGTGGCCATTGATGATCAGGTCCACGCCATTTCTTTCGAGAATGCGTATGAAATTTTCCCTGATCCCGGTGAGGTCAGACTCCGTATCGGAATTGTGGCTACCCTTTGTGTAGGGAGGATGGTGCCAGAAGGCGATGGTCCACTTTTTCGTATTGGCAGCGAGGTCGCTTTTTACCCAAAGCACCTGCGCGCCGGTGGTATCATAAATTCGGGTCGATGAGTTTTCTTTACCGTATGCGTCGAGTGCAAGGAAATGAATATCGCCGATATCGAAAGAGTAGTAGGCTTCGTTACCCGACGGCACGCCGCCTATTTCGCCGGCGGTAGGGTTATCGAAGACGTCGTAGTACGGGACCGCATGATCATTCTGCCGCGTGCTGTTATTTGCATAATCATGATTGCCGGGTGTAGCGTACACTTTATGGTTTTTCAAAATGGTGCTGCCGAATACGCCGAAAAAATTACTGGTGTACTCAGCATCTGTTCCTGCATTGTAAGCATTGTCGCCCAATAGCAACCACGCGTCGGGAGCATCGATACCGTTTGCGGAGAGGTACGCCTGGTACTCTGCAAGGGTATATGCCTGGAAATTATTATCGTTCCTGCCGCAATCGCCGAAGGCGGCGAACCGCAGTTTCCTGGTGGTGTTTGCCGGCGGCAGCGTTGTGAAAAATTTCTGGTCGTCTGCAATGCCCATGTTGGTGGAATTGCCAATGCGATAGTAATATTTTGTGTCGGGCGAGAGTCCGGTTACCGTAATTGCATGGTCCGTGGTGCTGGTGCCGCTCGAAAAAACTGTGGGATAGGTGCCGAAGGCGGTGCCGATTTCAACCCTTGAATTCGAAGCGCTGCTCGTCTTCCAGTGGATCAATACGGAGGTTTCGGTGCCCATCTGCAGGTACGGCCCGCGGGTGAGCGAAGCGGCAAACGCATCGTTTGCCACAAGCTGAAGGTCGAAAGAAATGTCGGTGCTTCCTCCAGATGCCTGGTGCATTTCAACAGCAATGGTATTGGAGCCTGCAACAAACATTGAAGATGCGGCGGTTATGGTGATCACCGCGTCTTCGATGGCCGATGTGGCCGTTGAGGTGTAGCTGACCGTTCCCGTTGTCAGGTTGTTGCGCCCGGCCTCCACACCGTTTACATACACCACGAACCCGTCATCGCGCATAACGTTGATGGAGAAGTTGGTGTACACGGCCGGGTTAGTGATGTTGAACGTTTTCCGGAAATAAGTGGTGATGTATTTGTTTGATGAGCTGGGTCCATAACTTACTACGGTAGTTTCGTCGCCATCGCCGTAGCCCAGTTCGCCGCTGCCGCTCGACCACGAAGCATCATTGAACCCGGACGCTCTCCATGTTGTTCCCTGGTCGCTGCCATTGTCGCGATACTTCCAGGTACTTCCATAAGGAACGATGATTGTTTGGGCGGACGCCAACGATGGCAGGCATAAAAATAAATAGCCGAACGAGAGACGGCAGGCTATCAGTTTTACATTCATTTGGTTGAGCTTAGGGAGACGTCGAGATAAGTGATAACTCTTATATACGAATAAATGCAATATTTTATTGCAATGGGCATCAGTTTATTTCGTAATTAAGAGATACAAACGTATTTCAAAGTCATGCCATTAAAATTAATAGTGCTGAGTGCGGTATTGATTTCCATTGCCGGGATATCGATTTCTTTTAAAAAACGCACGTTAGTGGCAGCGTCAGTGTACGCAAAGCAAATTGCAATACTGAACGATAAACTGGATGCATTCAACGCCGCTACCAGGGATAAGAGTCCGTTGCAAAAGTTAAGAAAAAGTTTCGTTGAGGCAAGGATCGCGTACAAAACGGCCTCCATTATTAGCGACTATTTTTTCCCCGCTCTTTTCCGCCGGATAAATGGACCGGATCTGAAATTTGCAGAAGAGGATAACCCTGACGACATCAGGAACCCCCATGGTTTCCAGGTGATGGAGCGGATGTTATACGGGGAAGGCGATTCCGTGAACTACGCCGGGCTGCTTAACGAGGTAACCCTGTTGCAGGATGCCTTCAACAGCATCGTGCCAATGGCGGACCAGGAAAACATGTTCAGTGACCCTCTTGTGTTCGACGCGATGAGGATGGCAACGATCCGGCTCATCAGCATGGGCATTACCGGCTTCGATTCACCGGTTGCCCAAAATTCGCTCGAAGAGGCGAACGGCGTGCTGGTGGGAATGCAACAAATTTTGACCGCGTTCGGCGAAGACGACTGTGCAGCGATTGCCCAACGGGCCGTTGCCAGTTTGCATCAGCATACCGACTTCAATGCTTTTGACCGGTTACGTTTCATTCGCGAATATGGCGACCCATTGTATGCTGCACTGACCGATGCATCGAAGTTACCCGGCCGCGTAATGCCGGAGGAACGGCGGCCCATAAACCTCTCGGCGCGCAGCATTTTCTCAAAGCATTTTTTTGATATTAATTTCTTTTCGCCGAACAGCCGCTATCTGCCCACCCCCGAAAGAGTGCTTCTCGGGAAACAACTTTTCTACGATTCTATTTTGTCGATTTCCCGGAAACGCAGTTGTGCCGGCTGTCACAATCCATCGAAGGCATTTGCTGATGGAATGCGCACCCCGTCATCGCTTACGAAGACGGGCACTATTACAAGAAATACGCCCACATTGCTGAATGCTGCCTGGCAAACGCGCTTTTTTTATGACTCACGGACAGCCACACTCGAAAATCAATTGAGCAGCGTTGTTCACAACACCGATGAGATGGAAGGGTCGTTGAAGGAAGCGATCAAACGCATACGGCAGCATCCTCGATATAATAATCAGTTCAAAAACGCTTACCCCGGCGCCAACGACGCCATAACCGAGTACAACATTGCTAATGCCATATCTTCATACGTGCGGTCGTTGACCGATTACAATTCGCGGTTCGACAAATACATGAGGGGAGAGGGCGAGCTGAGTAAATCGGAAAAGGCAGGATTCAACCTGTTTGCAGGCAAGGCGAAATGTGCCACCTGTCATTACGTTCCGCTATTCAATGGGCTCGTGCCGCCTGAATTTACCGAAACCGAATCTGAAGTGATTGGCGTGCCGGCGGTTTCCAAAAAAACATTCGATGGCGATGCCGGTAAATATTTGTTTACGCGGTCGGCCATTCACCGCAATGCGTTTAAAACACCAACAATAAGAAACATCGCGCTTACGGCGCCATACATGCACAACGGTGTGTTTGAAACGCTCGAAGAAGTGATGGATTTTTATAATAAAGGTGGTGGAGCAGGCACGCACACCGCGCCGGAAAATCAAACTTTGCCGGCAGAAAAATTACGGCTTTCTAAAAAAGAAATAAAGAACATCATCGCGTTTATGAAAGCGCTTACAGATGAAAATGGGATGCAGCGATAAAGATGTGGCACATTTTTTCATGATACGGTTTAAAATCTTATACCATGATCTATCTTCCTTCTGATGCTTATACGCGCCGGAAATTCCTCAATCACGTTTCACTCGGGTTGCTGACTGTCAATGGAATAGCGACGCTTTCGGGATGTGTTCAAAATGATCGCGCTGCCAGGGAAGCGGAACTCGAAACAAAAGTGAGGCAAACGGGTAAGTTGGGCATTGCACTGGTGGGATTAGGAAGTTACAGCACGGGGCAGCTTGCTCCGGCATTGCAGCAAACCACGAAATGC
>CBIGXK010000056.1:0-14489 GCA_966193805.1 uncultured bacterium
ACTGGCGAACAGTGAAACATTGTCTACCGGCCTGTACACCACCCCGAATCTGGGTGAAAACGCTTTGTCGGTTTTCGATTCACCGAATGTTCTTTCGCCGGTGATAAAATTTAAAGAGTCGGCTTTCTGTCCGAGCTGGTAGGTCCACCTGATGCCGGCCAGTAACTTCAGCTTCGGCGTCAGGGTGATAAGGTCCTGGATGTAAGCGCCCGCACGATTAACCGGCGTTTTCACGAGCCTCACCTGGTTCGCTTCCGGAATGTCGGTGCGCCTGGTGTATTTGCCCTCATCAAAAATGTTGATGGTGTCGTAGGTCTTCGGTTGGTCGTAACCGTAATTAGCGGTATAATATTTTTCAGCATCGGCGCCAATGAGTACCTGGTGCTGTATTTTTCCGGTGCTGAATTTCCCGTTGAAGTTGACGCTGGCCGTCAGGTAATCTTCCATTGTATTGGTTCTGCCGAGAGGCCTTACCCAGTCGCCATTTTCTTTTATCTGTATCCTTTCGGTCGAATAATAATCGCGGCTGTACGATTGGTAGGCGGCATCGGCCAGCAATTGCCAGTTGTCACTCAGTTTATGTTTGAGGGTAACGTTGGCGGTGGCTTGCTGCGTGGTGGCGCGAGCCCAGGGAACGCCCAGGAAAGTGGACCGGCCCAACGGGGAGATGTACTTACCGTCTACTGAACCTATCCCGAAGTCGGGTGTAAAATGATGTTTAAGGTAATCGCCTTCCACAAGCAGTTCGGTTTTTTGTCCGAGCCTGAACAAAAAGGAAGGGTTGATGTAGTACCTGTCCGAATGCACGTTCTCGCGGTAGCTGTCCGCGGTTTCGAAGGTGCCGTTCACCCGGTAGGCGATATTTGTCGATAACGGGCCGTACACATCGAAGGCGGGTTTCAAAAAGCCATAGCTTCCGCCTCTTACACTCACCTCGCCACCGGACCTGAATTTCGGTTGCTTGGTGACCAGGTTGATAATGCCGCCCGGCGCAACATTGCCGAATAATATGGCGGCACTTCCTTTTAACACCTCAACTCTTTCGAGCGAACTCATTTCGGGCATCGCCCCCGAATTGATCCTGGTGCCATTCTTGAAAATGTTTGTCGCGCCCAGCGAATAGCCGCGGGCCGAAAAGCTTTCCTGTGTGCTGCCCCTCGTGGTGGACAGGTAAACACCGTTCACGTTTTTTACGACGTCGCTCAGGCGGTTGGACTGCTGGTCGCGGATCACCGACTGGCCGATGACGGCGGTGGCCTGTGGAAGATCCATCGGGTCGATGCCTGCCTTACCGATCGTAAGCGGCTTTTGCTCCGGCCTTCTGCCGTCCACCACCACCTTTTGAAGGTCGATCGTATTTTGCTTGATCTTGAAAAGTAATTCGGTAACCCTGGTATCTTCGACGGTAACATGCTCCTCAACGGTTTCCATTCCTGTATGAGAGATGAGCAGCAGCACGTCGCCCTCCGGCAGGTTGCGAAGCATAAACGCCCCGTTTTCGTTGGTAATTGTTCCTTTGTGCAGCGAAGGGACAGTTACGCTTACATTGGGTGCCGGCTGACCGTCTGAGGTGAAAACTTTTCCTTTAATGTTGCCGGTTTGTGAAAAACAATAATTTGAGAGTAAAATGAGTAGAGCTAAAACACACGTTTTCAATTTCGAAAGTTTTTGCAAAAGAAGCGCATGGCCGTCTTTACTGACTGCCGTTTCGGGAAAACCGGTTTATGAAATCGGGAAAAAATGACTCGCCACTCCTTATTTTTAACATATGATACGTTTGGCAACAACCCTTATCCTGGCCATTGTTCTGGTCCTGCCACATCCCGCCCTTGCCTGGGGAAAGCTGGGCCACAGGGTGGTAGGCGGAATTGCAGACAACCATCTTAACGCCAAAGCAAGGGCCGCCCTGAAGAAACTTCTCGGCAACGAATCGCTGGCGATGGCGGCCAGTTGGGCCGATTTCATCAAGTCGGACAGGGCATACGATTACCTCGGCCCCTGGCATTATATCAATCTTCCGAAAGGTCTTACCGAAAAAGAGGTTTACGCCTACCTGGAAAGGGACACGGCCACGGATGTGTACACCCGTCTGAATTTCGTGATTAAACAGCTCAAAGACAAAAAGTTGCCCAGGGAAAAGCAGGTGTTTTACCTCAAACTTCTTCTTCACCTGGTTGGCGACCTGCACCAGCCCATGCATGCGGGCCGGGCCGGCGACAGGGGAGGCAATGGCATCAGGGTGTATTGGTTCAACAATTCGACCAACCTGCACAGGTTGTGGGATGAGCAATTGATAGAATACCAGCAGTTGAGCTACACGGAACATGTGGCCGCGATCAATTTCGCCACTCCCGGCCAGGTAAAGAAGTGGCAGCAGCAGCCCATACAACGCTGGATATTCGAATCGTACCAACTGGCGGAAAAGCTATACGACGAAGCAGCGGCCAACAACAGGCTGGGCTACGCGTACGATTACCGTCACGTAACGAAGCTGAACGAGCAATTGCTCAGGGCAGGGATCCGTCTTGCAGGCGTTCTGAACACTATTTATGGCGCGTGACGCATGACGCTGAAGCAGGGTAAAGTTGAAAACGCATTAAATTAGTATGAGCGGTAAACACTTTTTATCAAATTTCTTTCTATTTGTAAATAAATTCCTAAACACATGCTTTCTCTGAAAATCACATTTACGTTATTGTTGGGGTCGCTCGCTATTTGTTCCCTGGCCCAGGAAAAATATGAATGGAAGGAAGGCTCGTCGGGCGCCTATAAATACAGGTACGTTACGAACGATCCGATGAAAACCCGGTTTTATACGCTTGGGAACGGGCTCACGGTAATATTGAGCCCGAACAGCAAGGAACCGCGCATACAAACGCTTATCGCGGTGAGAGCCGGAAGCAACAACGATCCTGCGGATCACACCGGTCTGGCGCATTATCTCGAGCACCTGCTTTTTAAAGGAACCTTCAAATACGGATCGCTCGATTCCACTAAAGAAAAAGTTTACCTGGCGGAAATTGACGACCTGTACGACAAGTACAACCAAACAGCAGATACCGATAAAAGAAAAGCGATATACAGGCAGATAGACAGTGTGTCGGGCATTGCCGCAAAGTATGCGATCCCCAATGAGTATGACAAGATGATGACCTCGATGGGTTCGCAGCAAACAAATGCCCATACCTCTGTCGAAGAAACGGTTTACGAAGAAAATATTCCCTCTAACGCCATCGATAAATTCCTTGCGGTGCAGTCGGAGCGATTTCGCGAACCGGTGTTCCGTCTTTTTCATACCGAACTCGAAGCGGTTTATGAAGAAAAAAACCGGTCGCTCGACAACGATAACTACAAAGTGTACTACGGCATGCTGTCGTCGTTGTTTCCCACGCACAATTACGGGCAGCAAACCACGATCGGCACTATCGAACATCTGAAAAACCCCTCGCTTAAAGCTATCAGGGACTTTTACAACAAATATTACGTTCCGGAAAACATGGCCGTTATCATGGCCGGCGACCTCAACCCGGATGAGGTGGTGGCAAAAGTGGATAAGGCCTTTGCCTACATGACGCCAAAGCCGGTAGAAGAATACAAGGGCCCCAAAGAAGAGCCACTGAAAGAGCCGGTGATCAAAGAAGTATTTGGCCCCGATGCCGAATCGCTCAACATCGGCTACCGCATGCCGGGCGCATATGATCACCACTCGCTGGTGGTGCAGGAAGTGGTGAACCAACTGCTTTCCAATGGTAAGGCAGGGCTAATGGACATCAACCTCAACAAACAGCAAAAGGTGCTGTCGGCAAGCGCCGGCGTGTTCGGCTGGAGGGATTATTCAATTTTCTACCTGGCAGGCAAAGCAAAGGATGGTCAGTCGCTGGATGAAGTGAAGGACCTTTTGTTATCACAGGTAGATCTTCTCAGGAAAGGGGAATTTGATGAAACCCTCATCAGGGCCATCATCAGCAACTATAAATTTTATGAGCTCGAAGGATTGGAAGACAACGGCAACCGGGCAAATGCAATGATGAACGCATTCATACAGCACAAGGGAAATCAATGGAACAAAGAAGTATCCTTCATAGACGACATGGCGAGGGTTACTAAAAAAGATGTGGTTGATTTTGTGAACAGATACCTCCGCGATAATTACGTGGCTGTATTTAAAAGGAAGGGCGATAACAAAAATGTGCAGAAAGTGGAAAAGCCGCCGATAACACCCGTTGTGCTGAACAGGGACTACCAGTCTGCGTTCAATAAACATATTGAGGCCATGCCGGCAAATGAAATGAAGCCGAAATGGATCGACTACAAAAGCGAAATTGGAAAATCGTCCATCGGCATCGCGCCTGTACTGTATGTGCAGAATAAAGATAATGACCTCTTCCGCCTGCATTACCGTTTTGATTTTGGTAATTGGAACAGTAAAGAACTGGCCCTCGCTGCCGGCTACCTGCAATACCTCGGCGACGGCAAAAACAGCGCAGAAGAGATCAGCAGGCAATTCTATAATATCGCCTGCAACTTCAGCATTCATCCTTCATCCGATTACACTACAATAACGCTTACAGGACTACAGGAAAACTTTGATGCGGCGGTAAAATTATTTGAGAACCTTATTCTGAATTGCAAGCCCGACGAGGCCGCGCTCAACAGTTTGAAAGGCAGAATAATGAAGAGCCGCGCCGACAACAAGCTCAACAAAAATTCTATCGCCCGCGGGTTAACCAACTACGCGGTGTATGGTCCAAAAAATCCGTTCAATTACCAGTTGTCGGACGCTGAACTTAAGGCAATAACTGCCACCCAATTGACCGAACGGCTCCATAACATGTTCAACTACAAGCACACTGTTATCTACTACGGACCGAAGGCACTGAATGTGTTTACTGCTTCCATGAAAAAGCTGCACAAGGTGCCCGCATCATTTAAGCAGTCGCCGGCAGGAATTAAGTTCGAGAAAAGAGAAATTACAAAAATCCAGGTGCTGTTCACGCCGTACGACATGGTGCAATCAGAAATAACGTGGGTAAGCAACGCCGGAAAGTATGACCCGGCAAAGCTGAGCGTAATTGAATTGTTCAATAATTATTTCGGCGCCAGCATGGGATCGATTGTTTTTCAGACGATCCGCGAATCCAAGGCGCTCGCCTATTCAACATATGCTTATTACGCACCTCCCGATAAAAAAGAAGGCAGGTACACAACCGTTGCTTATGTAGGAAGCCAGGCCGATAAAATGAATGAAGCAGTGGCGGCAATGAACGAGCTGCTGACCGACCTCCCCAAAACTGAACAGGCGCTGGAAAGCGCACGCGAAAGTATCCGGCACGACATCGCCAGCCAGCGCATTACGCAAGACGAAATTATTTTCAGCTATCTTTCGGCGAAGCGTCTTGGGTTGGAAAACGATTACAGGAAAGATATTTATGAAAAGGTCGGCTCTCTCACGTTTGACAACGTGAAACAATTTTTCACCAACACCATCGCAGGTAAACCGTACACGTATTGTGTGATCGCTTCGCCCGACAAAATCAATATGGATGATTTGAAGAAAATGGGCGAGTTGAAAAAGCTGACGCTCGAAGAGATATTCGGTTATTAATATGAAATAAAAATGGCTGGCGCCTGCCGGCCATTTTTATTTATGATTTCAGGATAAGCGCGGGAAAAGTCTTAAAAGCCTCGTTAAGGCTCAATTCTCTTTCAATTTTTACATGCCCTTCATTCAATAGGTTTTCCCAATCAGCAGGTTGCCCCGGCACAAGTACTTTCGTGTCCTTCCAGTCGGCAACAGGAACATCGTGCGAACCGGAATATTCGTGAACGGTCGCGAAATTCAAGGGTATCAGCACGAGTATAGACGTATATCTGTTCTTCCTGATAAAACCTATGACCCTGTTCTTAAACTGGCCACTGACGGTAAGCGGAATATATTCTCCGTTAGCGAACACATCTATGTACCTGTTGCGGATAATGTTCAGGCATCGCAGCAACCACAATTTCACCTGGCCATTACGTCGCGTGCTCCATAAATCCTGCATTGATTTATGTTCACCGATCATTTTCATCCTTATCGAATAATCAACGGGCCTGCGGTTATCGGGATCCACCAGGCTGAGGTCCCACAGCTCAGTACCCTGGTAGATATCCGGAACGCCGGGGCAGGTAAACTTCAAAATCAATTGGCCGAACGAATTGATCATGCCATAGTCGGCAATTTTATCGAGGAAAGGTTGAAAGCTGTGCAGGAATGAAGAATTAGTGGCAATGAGTGCGTGTGCGAATTGTATGGCGGCGCGTTCGTAGTCCTCGTTCGGCGATGTCCAGTTCGAATGAACTTTTGCTTCGCGCAGCGCCTTTCGTAGATACCCGGCGATCCTTTCAGGATAGGCCAGAATATCGGCTTCCTCCAGTGGGTAGCTGCCCGCGAGTGTCTGGTAAATCAGGTATTCGTCGTTCGCATCGGGCCACCCATTGGTTTTTAGCGAATCATTCTCCTGTCTCCATTTATTTGCCAGGGCTATCCATTCTTCATATAGATCGGTAAGAACATTGAGCCTTGCGCGCACATCCTCCCCTCTTTTTGTGTCGTGGGTTGAGGATGCATTCATCGAGTGCGGCCAATCTTTTAACCTGAATGTCATCAGCTCATGAAAAGTGTTCACCGTATATCCAAAAAATTCTGGTGAGTCGCCCACTTCATTGTGCCCGATAAACCGGTTGTAGGTGTACATCAGCGTGTCCTCGACACCCTTAGCCATGAGCGGTCCGGTAAACTGCATGCAACGTGCGTAGAATGTTTTCGTTCCTTCGCGGTCCCTGTTCTTATCGCGCTCCATTACCGGGTAGTCATCATCGTAATACCGGTAAACGGGGCAGTTGGTCATATAGGTGGCAATCTCTGACTTCAGCTCTTCTTCATCTATTTTTTCGTCTTCGAAAGTTTCTTTATACAGGCGCACGAGATTGTCGAGTTCGCCGCGCATGTGGTTATGCAGTATCGCCGATTTTTTTTCCCGGATCTGCTGGTGTAGGGTTGTCGAATCGCCCGTTATGTCGTAATAATGCGCAGTTAGTGCAAATTCAGCTTCTTTATTCGTAAACAGGTTGTTGATGATGCCAAGAAAATCGTAGCCCGAATTTCCCTGTATTGGCCAATGCCGGGGCATGTCTTCCTGCGGTTCCAGAATTTTTTCCACGACGATGAAGCACTCTTCGCCGGCAAGGTTCCGGAGGTCGTTCAAATACTTTGTGGGATCGTACAAGCCATCCACGTGGTCGACCCTCACTCCCCTGAAAACCTTTTTTGCACACAGCCGCCCAATGAGCTGGTGAAAGTCGTTGAACACATTGTTGTCGTGGATATTCGTACAGATCAGGCTGTTGACAAGAAAGAATCTCCTGTAATTGATACGGTGGTCGGTGTCTTGCCACGGACAAAGCTGGTAATGATGCTGTGCGGGAAATTTTTCGATGAGTATTTTTTCGAGCTCACCGCCTGGAAACGGCACCATTAGTTTTCCATCGAATTCCGGATGGTTCCAGTTGATATCAAAATACGATGCGTAGGTTGATGACCGGCCCTTTTCCAATACATCCATCAGCCATTTGTTGTTCTCATGATAGGCCAGGTGATTGGGCACGATATCCTGCAGCCACGACATATTATTCTGCTTCAGCGTTTCAGCAATCTCCATCAGTTCCTCTTCGGTTCCTATCTCAGGGTTGATGCGGTTGGGATCGGTGCCGTCGTAGCCGTGCTGACTTCCCGGCACCGCTTCAAATATTGGAGATGCATAAATGGTGCGCACGCCCACCTGAACGAGATATGGAATGATTTCCCTGAAATCCCGGAACGTAAATTCCTTGTGGAATTGCACGCGGTAGGTGGCGATCGGATTATAAGTTTTGTCCATTTTTACGTTTCGTTTCTAACGAGTAAGCGGATCGATTCCGGTTGAAGGACCAACTTGTGTTTATCTTTTTCATTTTCATTTCCGGGGCCGTTCCATTCCTTTAGCGATGAGTCAAGTAATTCAGTTGTTCCTTCTGTATTCAGTTGAAAAGTTTGTTCCGTTGAAGAGAAGTTCATCAGGCACCACACCGTTTGCTCCGGCGATGTGCGCGTAAGCAGCAGCGTGCCGGTTTGCCCGTGCTCTGTTACCGTGGTATTTTTTCTGATGGTCGATCGAAGCGCGGGCTGTGTCTTCCTTAAGCTGATAAGTTGCTTATAGTAACGAAGCATAGTGGCATGCGGCTCGCTTTTATGCAGGTTCCACTGCAGCAACGACCGGTTGAACGTTTCTTCTTTCCGCGGGTCGGGAGGATCGCCTTGCCATTGAAAAGCACTGAACTCATTTTTTCTACCTTCAACAACACGCAACGCCAGCTCACTGTCGGTGTGATCGATAAAAAACAGGAATGGATTCGGCTCGGCCCATTCTTCTCCCATAAACAACATGGGCAGGTAAGGTGCAAACAGCACGGCGGCGGCCATCAGCTTGCACATTTCAAAACTCACCAGCGCGCTGCTTCTTTCTCCGAGCCTTCTGTTGCCGATCTGGTCGTGGTTTTGTGAGAACACCACGAACTGGTATCCTTCATTATTTGTTTTTCTTCCAAAAAACTTTTTACGGTGCTCCGAGAACTGCCCGTCGTAAACGTAGGCATCGCGGTACGATTTTGCGAGAGCCGGTAAGCCGTTAAAGTCGGAATAGTAACCCTCCGGCTTCTGGCCTGCGGCCACTCTTAGCGCATGATGGACCTCATCGATCCATTGCGCGTCGGCACCATAACCGCATTTTTCCAATGGATTGATAAACACCGGATCGTTGAGGTCCATCTCGGTAATGAGGTAGCCTGGATTATTGGTAAGGTTGCGCAGTTCGTTTACTTTCTCTTTGATCGCTTTAACCATGTGCACCGGGCCGTTGTCATAAATGGCGTGGACTGCATCCATGCGCAGCGCGTCGATGTGGAAATCGCGGAACCACATCAGCACATTTTCGATCACATAATCGCGAACGCCGTCGCACCAGGCGCCGTCAAAGTTGATCGCCCTTCCCCACGGCGTGCGGTATTTATCGGTAAAATAGGGCCCAAACCTGTCGAGGTAATTTCCTTCGGGCCCAATATGATTGTAGATCACATCCAGGATAACGGCTATCTTTTTTTTATGACACTCGTTCACCAGTTGCTGCAACGCCCGGGGGCCTCCATAGGAATGTTGGACGGCAAAGGGGTATACGCCGTCGTATCCCCAGTTGCGTACGCCGGCAAACTGGCCCACGGGTAAAATTTCTATTGCGGTTATGCCGAGGTCGCGCAGGTAGTCGAGTTTGCCGATAATTCCTTTGAAATCATTTTCGGGTGTAAAGGCGCCGGTGTGCAGTTCATAAATGATATAATCCTGAAGTGGAATGTTTTTCCATTCTTCGTCTGTCCATTTGAAATTATGCAGATCGAATGCCGCGGAATGTTCATGCACGCCGGCGGGCTGAGAAAGAGAGGCGGGGTCGGGATAAAGTTCGCCGTCATCGATGGCAATTTTATACAAGCTGCCTGGTTTTAGCCGGTCGGTGACTGCTTTCCAGTATCCATAATCGGTTTTTTCGAGAGGAATTTTTTCTTTTTCAACGGCCAGGTGAACTTTTGTGGCGGTTGGCGCCCATACCACTGCCCGTGCCATGCCATCGTCGTTGAAATTTATTCCTATGGTTCGCTTACTTACGTTTATGCTCATGGGTTTTAAGGTGTCTGGGTTGCTTTAGCAAAACGATCGAACGGCTGTGTACGTTGATCACCTGGCGCGGTTTTAAGGATTCGCCGGTTTCGGTGAACAGGTTGTCATGCGTGTCGATCACCTTTTGCCAGCGTGTGCCATATTTCCTGGACGGCAGCGTGAAATTCATGTCCTCGTAGTGGGCGTTGAACATGAGGTAGAAGCTGTCGTCAACGGTATGTTCGCCTTTTGGACCAACGGTCCTGATGCCGTCGCCATTGAGGAAGATGCCAAGCGATTTGGCATAGTCATGGTTCCAGTTTTCATCGGGCATCTCTTTTCCTTCCGGCACGAACCATGCGATGTCGTGAAGATCAGCTCCCTTGATGGGCCGCCCGCGAAACCACAGCCGCCTGCGGAAACTGGGATGTTTTCTTCTGAAGTGGATGAGCTTGCCGGTGAAGTCGATCAGGTCCTGGTCGGCAGCTTCCCAGTTGATCCATGAAATCTCATTATCCTGGCAGTACGCATTATTATTACCTTTTTGTGTTCTTCCGGCCTCATCGCCGGCAACGATCATCGGCACGCCCTGGCTAAGCAGGAGGGTGGTAAGGAAATTCCGTTTTTGCTTTTTTCGGAGCGCTGTTATTTCGGGGTCGTCGGTATCGCCCTCTGCGCCGCAGTTCCAGGAGCGGTTGTGGTCCTCGCCGTCGCGGTTGTCTTCGCCGTTCGCCTCGTTGTGTTTATGATTGTAGGAAACCAGGTCGTGGAGGGTAAAGCCGTCGTGCGCGGTAACGAAGTTGACGCTTGCCGTCGGCCGCCGGTAGTCGGCCTTGTAGAGGTCAGAACTTCCGGTAAACCTTTCGGCAAACTCGGCAAGCATGCTGTCGGCGCCCCGCCAGTAGTCGCGGATGCAGTCGCGGTACTTCCCGTTCCACTCGGCCCACCCGAGCGGAAACTTCCCCACCTGGTACCCCCCTTCGCCAATGTCCCACGGTTCGGCGATCAGCTTTACCTGTGAGATCACGGGGTCCTGGTGGATAATATCGAAGAAGGCGCTTAGCCTGTCCACTTCATGAAGCTCGCGGGCGAGGGTAGCGGCAAGATCGAAGCGGAACCCGTCAACGTGCATATCGAGAATCCAGTAGCGGAGGCTGTCCATGATCAACCGTAATACGCTGGGCATCCTGGCATTCAGTGTGTTGCCGGTGCCGGTATAATCCATGTAATATCTTTTATTGTCGGTGAGCCGGTAGTAGGAGGTATTGTCGAGCCCGCGAAACGAGAGGGTGGGGCCGAGGTGGTTGCCTTCGGCGGTGTGGTTGTACACCACGTCGAGTATCACTTCAATGCCCGCTTTGTGCAACTCTTTGACCATTTGCTTGAAATCGGTTACCTGTCCGCCCAGGTTATCGCTTTTTGAGTAGCGTATATCCGGTGCAAAGAAGCCGATCGTATTATAGCCCCAGTAGTTGCTCAAGTTTCGGTCTACCAGCATTTTATCAATCACGAAGTGGTGAACGGGCATGAGTTCGACAGCCGTTACGCCCAGTTTTTTCAGGTAGTCGATGATGATGGGGTGCGAGATTGCGGCATAGGTTCCCCGAATTTCTTCCGGGATGCCGGGGTGGAGCTGGGTAAACCCTTTCACATGTGTTTCATAGATGATGGTTTTGTGAAAAGGTATCTTCAGCGGTTTGTCGCCTTCCCAATCGAACGAAGGGTTTACCACAACGCTTTTCGGGGTGAAGGGGGCGCTATCTACTTCGTTGAAACTCAGGTCTTCATCGGGATGTCCTATTTCATAACCGAACAGCGCATTGCTCCAGTCCACCGCGGATGAGATAGCCTTTGCATAGGGGTCTATGAGCAGCTTGTTGCTATTATAACGGAGCCCGTTCAGGGGGTCGTACGGCCCGTGGGCGCGGTAGCCATAGAGCTGTCCGGGCCTGATGCCCGGCAGGTAGCAGTGCCACACGTGGTGCGACACTTCGTTCATCTTGATGGTTTCCGTTTCTTTTTGGTCGCCGGGATCATTGAAGAGGCACAGGTCTATACCGGCCGCATTTTCGGCAAAAATGGCGAAATTGACCCCTTCCCCGTCGAAAGTGGCTCCCAAAGGGTATGGCTGTCCGGGATAAATTGCTTGAATCATCTATGATTGGTGGATTTGTGGAATGGTATTCAATATCTTTGCCACCCTGGCGGGACATTTTATTTTTTCGTTTTCCCCCTGATTTTATTTATCTTTGCGCCTCCTTAAAAGTGTATGGGTAAACAACCGCTGATTAAACAGGATGGAACAATTATCGAAGCCTTGTCAAACGCAATGTTCAAGGTGAAACTGGAAAATGGGCACGAGATTCTGGCGACTATTTCAGGCAAGATGAGGATGAATTACATCCGTATTCTTCCGGGAGACAAGGTTGGGGTTGAGATGAGTCCGTACGACCTGTCAAGGGGACGGATAATATTCAGGTATAAATAATTATTTCAGGATATGAAAGTTAGAGCATCCATTAAGAAAAGAAGTGTTGACTGCAAGATTGTTCGCAGGAAGGGCAGGTTGTATGTGATCAACAAGAAGAATCCCCGTTTCAAGCAAAGACAGGGGTAAAAGAAGTTAAAAGTTAAAAGTTAAAAGTTAAAAGTTAATTATTTATGGCGCGTATTGCCGGAGTGGATCTGCCAAAGAACAAAAGAGGTGAAATCGGTCTTACCTATATATATGGTATTGGACCTTCTACCGCAAAGTATATCCTGGAAAAAGCGGGTATCAGCGTAGACAAAAAAGTCAACGAATGGAACGATGATGAGCTGAACGCCATCCGCTCGACCATCACCAATGAATTTAAGGTAGAGGGCCAGTTGCGTTCCGAGGTGCAGATGAGCATCAAACGTCTTCTTGATATTGCCTGCTATCGCGGCCTCCGTCATCGTAAGGGGCTGCCGGTTCGCGGACAGCGTACGCGCACCAACAGCCGTACACGCAAGGGCAAACGCAAGACTGTTGCAGGAAAGAAAAAAGCAGCCAAGAAATAAAAACTGATCATGTGCCGGAACCCCGCAACCGGGGCAGGGCATGTTCAATCCCGGCAGGGAACATATAAACGTTAATTGATTACCTCCAACAAAGATTAAATGGCAAAAGCACAAACCAGCGCAAAGGCCGCTGCAAAGAAAAGGATCGTTAAGGTCGATAATTATGGCGATGCACACATCAACGCCAGCTTCAACAACCTGATCATCAGCATCACCAATAAGATGGGACAGGTGATCTCGTGGAGCAGCGCGGGCAAGATGGGATTCAAGGGATCCAAGAAAAACACTCCTTATGCCGCGCAAATGGCAGCGTCCGACGCGGCGAAAACAGCATTCGACGCCGGTGTAAAGAAGGTCGATGTATTTGTGAAAGGCCCCGGATCAGGACGTGAGAGTTCTATCCGCGCCCTGTCCAATTCAGGGATCGAAGTGGTGATGATCAAGGATATGACGCCGCTTCCTCACAACGGATGCAGACCCCCGAAAAAAAGAAGAGTTTAATTTATTTTTATAACCGGACTGCGATTCATTTTTATGATTTTTACCGATCGCAGCCTGTAATTAAAAAATCAAATACACACTATGGCACGTTACACAGGCCCAAAAACCAGGATATGCCGCATCTTTGGCGAGCCGATTCTGGGCAATGGAAAGTATCTTTCTAAAAACAGCAATCCTCCCGGGCAGCATGGTCCTACCCGCAAGCGCAAGGCGCCAGGAGAATATGCCCTTCAGTTGAAGGAAAAACAGAAAGCCAAATACACGTATGGCGTTCTGGAAAAACAATTCCGCAGAACTTTTGAAGAAGCTTCACGCATAAAAGGCGTTACCGGGGAAAACCTGATGCGCCTGCTCGAGGCAAGACTCGATAACACCGTGTACCGCCTCGGTATTGCTCCTTCCCGCCCCGCGGCAAGGCAGCTCGTGTCGCACAAGCACATCACCGTTAACGGCGAAGTGGTGAATATCCCGTCTTTCCAGTTAAAACCCGGCGACCTGGTGAGCCTGAAAGAAAAAGATAAGGCGAACGAATCGTTCACCAGCGTATTCCGCGGAAAGAACCAGAAGTTCGGCTGGCTCGACTGGAACGAAGCTGAGATGAAAGGTACTTTTGTTGCCTACCCGGAGAGAGAAAGCGTACCTGAAAACATCAAGGAACAGCTTATTGTGGAACTGTACAGCAAGTAAACTTAAAACTCAAGAGTTAAAACAGCCTTCTGTATTACTTTTAACTTTTATGTTTTCACTTTTAACTTAATATCAAATCACAAATATGGCCATCTTAAATTTCCAGAAACCAGAAAAGATCATCTTGCAAAAGGCTACTGATTTCGAAGCTCAGTTCGAGTTTCGTCCGCTGGAGCCTGGTTTTGGTGTGACTATTGGCAACGCATTGCGCCGCGTGCTGCTGAGTTCTTTGGAAGGTTATGCTATCATCGGCGTACGCATTGAAGGAGTGGACCATGAGTTCGCTACCATCAAAGGAATTTCAGAAGATGTTGTGGAGATCATCCTTAACCTGAAACAGGTACGTTTCAAAAAGAAAATGGACAATGAGCTTGCCCAGGAAAAGGTGAGTCTCAGCATAAAAAATAAAAGCGAATTTACTGCGGGCATGATAGGCGAGGCGTCACAGAGCTTCGACATCATGAATCCCGACCTGCTGATCTGCACACTCGATACTTCTGCCAAGCTGGATATCGAGATCACCATAGCAAAGGGC
>CBIGXK010000057.1:0-14467 GCA_966193805.1 uncultured bacterium
GGTATTTTGCATGCTCCGTGCAGTTAACATTTGCAGGGATTTAACGTTCGAATTGATTACATTGTAAAAAAGAAAAATTGAGTAGAGTTAGCGTATTCCTTGTAGGGATTCTCATGGTGATCTCTGCCCGGTCATCCGCGCAAACCGGCCCTTCCTCTTTCGAATTCATAGAGAACAAAGGCCAGTGGACCGATTCCGTTGACTTTAAAGGAGAGCTTGGTTCAGGTGCATTTTTTTTGCAGAAGAATGGGTTCACTGTTTTGCTGCACCATCCAAAAGATCTTTCGCTTTTCATGGGCAGTCATGAACACGAAGAAGGTTCGTCGAAAAAAAATAAGAAGATAGATTACAGCAAGGACCTTTCGGGACGCGTGATCGATAACAGCCTTACGAAAACGGGCAGTGTGCTGCGTTCGCACGCATACAAAGTAGAATTTGAAGGCGCCAATCAAAACCCCGAAGTGGTGCCTGAAAAACAGGTTCAGTCGTTCAATAATTATTTCCTCGGCAACGACCGCTCGAAATGGGTGAGCAATGCACGCATTTTTAATGCCGTCGTTTATAAAAATATCTATCCGAACATCGACCTGCGGTATTATTCAGAAGCCGAAAAGCTGAAGTACGACCTTATCATTCGTCCGGGCGGCGACCCGTCGAAAATCGTGATGAAATATACCGGGCAAGATAAATTATCCATCAAAAATAATGAGCTCATCATCAGAACATCGGTGGGCGACGTAAAGGAACTGTATCCTTATAGTTTTCAGCCCGACGACTTAAAGGGCAGGAAGAAGATCGAATGCAAATACGAGATTACTTCAAACAATACCGTCAGGTTCAAATTGGGCGAGTATTCGAAGAACACGACGCTGGTCATCGATCCGTCGCTGATCTTCGTTTCATTTACAGGAAGTCCCGCCAACCAATATGGGTTCACCGCTACACCCGGGCCCGATGGCACCCTGTTTTCGGGGGGAATCGTTTTCGCTGACGGCTTTCCGACCACGACCGGCGCCTTCCAGGCCCATTTTATGGGCGGCAGAAACGGTGAACTCGGCACCGACATCGGTATCATGAAATTCAGTGCCAACGGTTCGCAAAGATTATATGCGACTTATATCGGCGGCGCGAATAATGAATACCCGCACAGTCTTTTCAGCGACGCCGCGGGCAACCTTGTCGTGATGGGCAGGAGCTATTCAACCGATTATCCCGACACCCGTGGATATGAATATGCGGGCACGAATTGCGACATCGTGGTAACGAAGCTCAATGCCAGCGGCACCGGCATCATCGGCTCGTTGAAGATCGGCGGCGGCCAGCTCGACGGAGTCAACATCGAGGATATACAGTTATCGAGGAACTATTCGCACACCACGCTGATCAGGAACTACGGTGATGATTCGCGAAGCGAAGTGATCCTCGATCCCGGCGGAAATATTTACGTGGCCGCGCAAACACAGTCTACAGATTTTCCGGTAACGACCGCCACTGCCTTCCAAAAAACGCTGGGCGGCAAGCAGGATGGAGTGGTCATGAAAATAAATCCATCATGTAATGGCATTATCTGGGCCTCTTTCCTGGGAGGACCCGGAGAAGACGGGGCTTTTGTGCTTGAACTGGATCCGCTCACGCGGGATATCTATGTTGGCGGCGGCACCACAACCGGCAGTGAAAACGATAAAGGGGCCTTTCCGAAGGCCGGCACGGGCCCAATGGGCACAGGCTTCAAGGGAGGGCAAACCGACGCCTTTGTATCCTGGATCTCCAACGATGGAACCGTTCTTAGAAAATCGGTGTATCTCGGTACGCCCAATGCAGATATTATTTACGGGCTGAAGTTCGACCGGAAGGGATTTCCCTATGTGATGGGGGTGTCGCGCGGCGGTGCATGGCCCGTTCGAAATGCCACCTACAGTAACGCCGGGTCATCCCAGTTTGTCGCGAAATTAAAACCCGACCTCTCGGATTTTGTATACTCGACAGTGTTTGGAAGCGGTTCCACCAAGCCGAACATGTCGCCCGTGGCCTTCCTGGTAGACCGGTGCGAGAACGTTTACATTTCGGGCTGGGGCGGTTGGATCACCACCAGCAAAAATGACCCGTTCGACCAGGCAGGGGTAAGAGGCATGCCGGTAACGGGAGACGCAGTGAAAAGCAGCACCGATAACCAGGATTTTTACTTTATCGTTATACAGAAAAACGCTTCCGCGCTCATGTACGGCAGTTTCTTTGGCCAAACCGGCGGGGCCACAGGCGAGCACGTTGACGGCGGTACCAGCCGCTATGACCAGCAGGGCGTGATCTACCAGGCCATCTGCGCCAATTGTGGCGGCGGCGCCAGGTTCCCTACAACGCCCGGCGTGGTGGGGCCGGTAAACGGGTCGGAGGCCTGCAACCTGGCAGCAGTGAAGATGGCGTTCAATTTTGCAGGTGTTGCCTCGGGTCCGAGGCCCACCGTCAACGGCGTGCGCGATTCGCTGGGGTGTGCGCCTTTTACCGTTACACTCGAGGATACCGTACGTAACGCAGTGAGTTACCTCTGGAGCTTTGATGACGGATCACCGGACACCACCACCGAGGCGCCCGACGGCGCCAGCGTGGTGCACACTTTTGAAAATGTAGGTCTGTACCGCGTAAGGCTCATCGCCATTGATCTCAATTCCTGCAACGAGCGCGACACGGCGTACACGTTCGTGCGCGTGGGTTCCGATAAGGCTGAAATGTCGATGGACATACAAAAACTCGATCCGTGTACCGACCTGCTCTATGAATTCAACAACACCTCAATAGTGTTAAATAACGGAAGACCGTTTACGGACTCCAGTTTTGTATGGGATTTTGGCGACGGAACGCCCCCCGCGTACACTGGTGTGGGAAAAACAAGACATTATTATTCCAGCCCCGGAACATATTGGGTAAAGCTGCATCTCGTGGATCCGGGGTATTGTAACTCGCCGGAAACCGATTCCATGCAGTTATTTGTGAACCCACTGGTAGAGGCGCGCTTTGAAACACCTCCCACCGGTTGTGCCCCTTACACCGCAATATTCACCAACACTTCGCTGGCTGGCCGGACTTTTGAATGGGATTTTGGTGATGGATCGGCACACTCAAACGATGTGAACCCAGTACACAATTATAACGACCCGGGCACCTACCGTGTTCACATGATCGCCATTGACTCAGGCACCTGTAACATTAAGGACGACACCACAATGACCATCATTGTGTCCTCGAAGCCCACCGCTGAATTCTCTCATACGCCCGTGGTACCCGTTCAAAATAAACCCGTCATTTTTACCAACCTCTCATCGGGCGGCGTAAAATACAAATGGCTGTTCGGCGATGGCGACTCAACTGTAAAGACCACCAGGGATACTACCTTGCACCAATATAATCAAACAGGCACCTACAATGCATGCCTGGTTACGTATAATCAATTTGGCTGTACCGACACGGCGTGCCACGAAGTAAAAGCCGACATCCTGCCACTGCTCGATGTTCCGAATGCCTTTACTCCGGGCAAATTCGGAAGGAACAGCGTTATAAAAGTGGAAGGATTCGGAATAGCCAAAATGATATGGAAGATTTATAACCGGTGGGGGCAGGTGGTGTTTGAAACCAACGACAGGCGCGGTGCATGGGACGGAACGTTCAAGGGACAACCACAACCGGTTGACGTGTACCAGTACACACTGGATGTACAATTTGTTGACGGAACCCAAACGAGGAGAACGGGCGACATAACGTTGATCCGATAAAAAATAAAAAATGCTGAGAAGATTACAGATCGTGGGGTTGTTGATGATCGCTGCTGCTTGCGGCCAGGCGCAGGATCTGCATTTTTCACAATGGTTCAACTCACCGCTAACCACCAACCCCGCCAACACGGGATTTATTCCCGAAGCCGATTACCGCGTGGGCGCCAACTACCGGAACCAGTGGTCGAGCATTATGAGCACACCCTATAAAACAATGAGCATTTGGGGTGATGCGCAGATATTTCGCGACAGGATCGAAACAGGATGGGCCGGCATCGGTGGCGTAATACTGCGCGACGTTGCAGGCTCGGGATCGCTCACCTCAACAAAGGTGTACGCCTCGATAGGTTATCACCAGATGATCGCAACGGCGCATCTGCTGTCCTTCGGTTTCAACGTGGGTTGGTCGAATAAACGCATCAACGCCACCGATCTCAAATTCCCCGACCAGTTCGACGGGAAATTTTTTGACAAGCAGCTACCCACCAGCGTCTTTCTCGACAACCCGAACATCAGCTATTTCGATGTGCAGACCGGGCTCAACTATGCCTTTTTCCCCAGCAACGAGCTGTATATGAACGGTGGCATTTCTGTATTGCACCTTAACCGCCCCCGCGAATCCTTCTTCTCTCCCGACTCTACCGGAGTAGACAACCGCATTCCCATGCGATACAACGCCTTCGCCAACGTGAGTTACAAAATGAGCGACGAGCTGATCATCAACGGCATGGCTTATTACAGCCAGCAGGCAAAGTCATCCGAGATTGTGGGCGGCGGAAACCTTCAATATAATTTGTCGGGCGATGGCGAATCGCAGTTGATCGGCGGATTGTACTTCCGCCCGGGCGATGCCGTTATTCCTGTTATCGGCTATCAATGGAAAAATATAAAGCTGATGTTCAGCTATGACGCAACGGTGTCATCGCTGAAACAGTACAACAACGGGCGGGGCGCTTTTGAATTCGCACTGATCAACGATGGATTCTATAATGAATACAACGGCGACAGGCGGCAATCCTTCTGCCCTACTTTTTAACCACCACGTTGATCATCTTCCCGGGAATGTAGATGAGCTTTTGAAACGATTGGCCCTCTGTCCATTTTTTGATGTGCACATCTTCCAGCACGTTCCGTTCTATTTCTTCCTTAGAAAGGTTAAGGTCGAATTTTATCTCTGCGCGTTTTTTCCCGTTCACAGAAACCGGGTAGGTGTACGCCGTTTCGACGAGATATTTCATGTTCAGTTTCGGAAATTCGGCGTCAAGGATGGAGCCTTCGTATCCCAGCAGGTGCCAAAGTTCTTCCGTGATGTGCGGCGCATAGGGGCAAAGAAGAATAATTAACTGCCCGAGGATATCTTTTTTGTGGCACTTGAGATCGGTGAGGTCGTTAACAGTGATCATGAACGTGCTCACGCCGGTGTTGAAAGAAAATCTTTCATTATCCTCTTCTATTTTTTTGATGGTGCGGTGCAACACTTTCAATTCTGCATCAGTAGCTTTTTCTTCGTTCCAAATTTTTCCTTTTTCATCGTCGTAAAACAATCTCCATAATTTTTTCAGGAAGCGGTGCACGCCTTCAATGCCTTTCGTATCCCAGGGCTTGCTCATCTCTATCGGGCCCAGGAACATTTCATACATGCGGAAGGTGTCGGCGCCATATCTTTCCACCAGCAGGTCGGGGTTCACGGTGTTGTACTTGCTCTTGCTCATCTTTTCCGCTTCCGTGCCCGTAATATATTTCCCGTCTTCAAGAACGAATTTTGCGTCACTGAATTCCTCTCGCCAGTTTTTAAACGCCTCCATGTCCAGTTCAACACCATCCACGAAATTCACGTCCACATGAATGGCATCGGTCGAATAATTTGATCTAAGGCCGTGCGACACGAAAGTGTTGGTGCCATGGATGCGATACACGAACCTGCTTGAACCCTGTATCATGCCCTGGTTCACCAGCTTCCTGAACGGTTCATCGAAAGAAATGAAGCCGAGGTCGTAGAGAAATTTCGTCCACATGCGGCTGTAAAGAAGGTGGCCCACGGCGTGCTCGGTGCCGCCAACATACAGGTCAACCTGGTTCCAGTAGTCGGATGCTTTACGGTCGCAGAACGTTTCGGCGTTGTGCGGATCCATGTAGCGCAGGAAATACCAACTGCTGCCCGCATAACCGGGCATGGTGCTGGTTTCCAGATGGCGGGTATTCCACTCCGGAATGTTTGCCAGCGGGCCCTGGCCATCTGGTCCGGATGAATAGGTATCTACTCTGGGAAGTTCGAGGGGAAGTTCTTTTTCATCGAGGGGCACTGCTATGCCGTCTACCCATTTGATGGGAAACGGCTCGCCCCAGTAACGCTGGCGGCTAAACGCCGCATCACGGATCTTGAAATTCGTTTTGCGGACCCCTTTGTTTTCTTTTTCCAGTTTTTCCACCACAATGTTCATTGCATCGGTCATTTTCACCCCGTTCAGGAAACCGCTGTTGGTCAGCAGCGCTTCTTTTGTGGGGTTGGCCTCGGTTCCGTTGTAGTGGCTGCCGATAATATTGGTGATGGGTATGTTGAAGTGCGTTGCAAATTTGTGGTCGCGCTCGTCGCCGCAGGGTACTGCCATGATGGCGCCGGTTCCGTACCCGGCCAGAACATATTCAGCGATCCAGATGGGGATTTCGCGGTTATCGAAGGGATTGAGTGCATAGGAGCCGGTAAAAACGCCGCTGATCTTTTTCTCGGCCATGCGTTCGCGCTCGCTGCGGCTTTTCACAAAGGCGATGTACTCTTCAACATCCTGTTTTTGCCCGGGCGTGGTGATTTGTTCGACGAGCTCATGCTCGGGCGCTATTACCATGAAGTCGACCCCGAATATGGTATCGGGGCGGGTAGTATAGACTTTTAATTTGGTGGCTGCCGTTTGTTGTCCACCGCCGGCGCTTCGCACCCCCCCCGCCAGCGGGGGAAATTCCATCTTTACTTCAAAATCGATCTCGGCGCCGGTGGATTTGCCGATCCAGTTGGTCTGCATATCCTTCATCGCTTCGCTGAATTCGATCTTGTTCAGTCCTTCCAGCAATCGTTCTGCGTATTCGGTAATGCGGAGGTACCATTGCCTCAGCTTTTTCTTCACGACGGGGTATCCTCCCCTTTCGCTCACACCGTTCACCACTTCGTCGTTGGCAAGAACGGTACCCAGCGCCTCGCACCAGTTCACTTCTCCAAAGCTGCTGTAAGCCAGCCGGTAATTCATGAGGATATCCGCCTGTTCTTTTTTTGACAGCTTATCGAAGTCCTGGAGTTTCGGAATGAGGGTGTCGATGGGCTCGGCGCGATTGGTTTCGCGGTTGTACCAGCTATTGAACAGCTTCAGGAATATCCACTGCGTCCATTTATAATAGGAAGGATCACTCGTGCGCACCTCCCTGCTCCAGTCGAAGCTGAAGCCAATCTTCTCAAGCTGGTCACGAAATGTGATGATATTGTTTGCGGTGGTAACGGCCGGATGCTGGCCCGTTTCGAGCGCATATTGTTCGGCAGGGAGCCCGAAGCTGTCATAGCCCATAGGGTGCAGCACATTGAATCCTTTCGATCTTTTATAGCGGGCGTAAATATCCGAGGCTATATAACCAAGCGGATGACCGACATGCAGGCCCGCGCCGCTCGGATAGGGAAACATATCAAGAACATAGCACTTCGGCTTATTTGAATCGTTCGAAACCCGGTAGGCATTTGTTTTAATCCATTGTTCTCTCCATTTTCTTTCTATCTCCCTGAAAACATATTCCATGTAGCGATCATCGATTTGTGCAAACATAAGATAATTAACTACTTTTGACCATCTAAAAAAATCCATTATGGTGCAGATTGGAAAAGCCTCGGCCAAACGTTCCAAGCCCTCTTACTTTATGGCCATAATCGGCGTATCCATTGTGTTATTTTTTGTAGGAATATTTGGGTGGGTGCTGCTCAATGCCAGCCATTACATCGATCACCTGAAAGAGCAGGTACAGGTGCAGGTGTACCTGAGAGATAATGTTCCACAACAGGAAATAGATTCACTGAAGAGTTACATAGCCGCCAAACCTTATACAAAATCAGTTGAATACGTAGATAAAGAAACCGCGAAGAAGCGTTGGCTGTCGCAGGGAGAGGACGATTTTTCGGAACTGCTGGATGAAAACCCTTTGCCGGCCTCAATGGATTTTTACATCACCAGCGATTATGTACAGCAGGACAGTCTGAACCACATCAAAACCGACCTGCTCGAAAAAACATCGATCGTGCAGGGCGTACGCTACCCTACCATGCTTGTTGAAAAGATGGGCCCGACGATGAAGTTGCTTTTGGTGGGATTGATCATCCTGGCAGTGGTATTCTCCATCTTGTCCATAGTATTGATTGATAACACGATCCGCCTCGCCATGTATAGCAACCGTTTCCTGATCAAAACCATGCAAATGGTGGGCGCCACCCGCGGCTTTATCTCTAAACCCATGAACATCAGGGCAATCATCAACGGCGCCCTCTCGGCACTGATATCCATCGCATTCATTTATGTGCTGATCCTGGTGTTTGAAAATTACATGCCCTACCTGAAGGACCTGCGCGATAACGGGATGCTGTCCATGCTCTTTCTTTTCCTTTTCGTGCTGGGCATGGGCATCAGCTTTGTGAGCACGCAGAGAAGCGTCATCAAATACCTGAAGATGAGCCTCGACGATCTTTATTAAAACTTAAAAGTTTGTCCCTCGTGAGCGTGCCGTCATCCGAAAATGTGATTTTTCATAAAAACCACTTAGTTTTAACTTTTCAGTTTTAATCTATAAAATATATGGCCGAAAAGAAAACCGCTGCCCCTGCACAATCAAATAGCGCGAACAATCTCTTTGGAAAAGAAAATTACATCTGGATCATTGCCGGATTGGTTATCGTTGCATTGGGCCTCATTTTGATGGTAGGCGGCAAAAGCGACGATCCGAATGTTTTCAACGAGAACGAAGTGTACAGCTTCAGGCGCATCACGCTGGCGCCGATTCTCATCCTTATCGGTCTTGCACTGGAAGTAGTGGCCATCTTCAGAAAACCGAAGGGCTGATCGCATGAGTCTTTTTGAAGCGATCATCATTGCCATCGTTGAAGGCATAACGGAGTACCTGCCTGTTTCGTCAACGGGTCACATGATCATCACGAGCACGGTGCTGGGCATCCATAAAGACGAGTTCACCAAGCTGTTCGAAGTGGCCATACAACTCGGGGCAATCCTCGCGGTTGTGGTGCTTTACTGGAAGAAATTTGTTGATTTCAGCAAATGGCAGTTTTATCTCAAACTGATCATCGCCGTTATCCCCGCCCTGGTTTTAGGCAAATTATTCTCCGATGCCATCGACCAGATGCTGGAAAGCCCCACAACCGTCGCCATTTCCCTGCTTGTTGGCGGCATCATACTTCTTTTCATCGATAAGGTTTTCGTGCGGCACGACATTGAGAAAGAAGAGGAGATCACGTATAAACGCGCCTTTATTATCGGCATATGGCAATGCCTGGCAATGATCCCCGGCGTGAGCAGGAGCGCTTCTTCCATTATTGGGGGCATGCAGCAGAAGCTGACGCGCAAGCTCGCCGCCGAATTTTCATTTTATCTGGCCGTACCCACGATGTGTGCTGCAACGGGCTATAAGCTGCTGCAGGGCTACAAAACGTTCACCGCCGAACATGTGTACCTGCTGATCGTCGGAAATGTTGTTGCCTTCGTCGTTGCCATACTTGCCATAAAGTTTTTCATAGGCTTCCTGCAGAAACATGGATTCAGGTTGTTCGGGTGGTACCGCATTATCGCCGGCATCGCGCTCCTCATCCTGATCTGGCAGGGGGCGATAGGATGAGGGGCGGCAAAGGGCAATGGCGACTGTTCGGGAAATCTTCCGCAGGAGGCTCCGCAGCAACAAAAAATTCACACGCTCTGGTAGCTAAAGAACAACTGCACGCGTCACGATCTTTGCCCTTTCACCTTTGCCCTTTGCCGATCAATCTATAACACTAAAGATCCATCTTCCAAATGTCCCAAGCCTCACGCAAAGTGGTTAACGCATGGTGCCTGTACGATTGGGCGAACTCGGCCTATAACCTTGTGATCACCACCACCATCTTCCCCACCTACTTCGAGGCCGTTACCCGCAACCCCGACACCGGCAACCATGTTCGCTTCCTAGGAATGAATTTCATAAATACTGCACTGTATAACTATTCCCTTGGCACAGCATTCATCCTTGTCGCCATTATTTCTCCCATCCTTACATCGATTGCAGACACGAGAGGCAACAAAAAGAATTTCATGCGATTCTTTTGCTTCCTCGGCTGTACCGCCTGTGCCGGACTTTACTTTTTTACTCCAACACAATCCGCATCGGGCATAGTTGCCCTCAGTTCTGACGCACTTCATATTGGCATATTTTGCATGTTGGTCTCCTGCATAGGATTTTGGAGCAGCCTCGTGTTCTACAATTCTTACCTGCCGGATCTCGTGCCCGAGGCACAGCGCGACCGTATCAGCGCCAGGGGCTTCATCTGGGGCTACACGGGAAGCGTACTCCTGCAAATTATTTGTTTTGTCATAGTCTTTTTCCCCGAACGGTTCGGCCTCAACAGCGAGTTTGAAAAAAGTTACATGCCCGCACGCATTTCCTTTGTCCTCGTCGCCATATGGTGGCTGTGTTTCGCGGCCATATCGTTCCGCTATCTTCCTAAAGGCAATATTACTATCGCCAGTAACAAAAGCAATGTGTTTAAAACGGGATTCCTGGAGTTAAAAAAGGTATGGCAACAGGTAAAACACCTTCCTGTTCTGAAAAGATTTCTGTATTCCTTCTTCTGGTACAGCGCAGGCATACAAACCGTTTTTCTCGCATCTGCGCAATTCGGAGCAAAAGAACTGCACCTCTCCACCGTTAACCTTATCGTCACGATGATGCTCATCCAACTATTGGCCATTCCGGGCGCCATCATCATCTCCAGGTTATCGGAGCGGTTTGGCAACATTCAAACCCTGATCGGCGTGGTAATGATATGGGTAGTCATATGCGTGGCCGCTTACTTCACCACCACCGAAAACGAATTCTATGTACTTGGCGGCATTGTAGGCCTTATTATGGGCGGCATTCAATCGCTCAGCCGGTCGGCTTATGCCAACATGATGCCCGAAACACAGGACACGGCCTCTTTCTTCAGCTTCTTCGACGTAACCGAAAAAATCGCGCTCGTGCTCGGCATGTTCAGCTTCGCTTATGTCGAGGAACTGACGGGTTCTATGCGCAACTCCGTGCTGGCGCTGATCGTCTTCTTTGCTATCGGATTGCTTTGCCTGCTATGGACACTCGCCGTAAAAAAAAGAAATACTGCCCCGGTTGGCATCAACTCATAAATTCGCACGATGAAAATTCACGTTCTTAATACCGGCTACTTCAGGTTAGATGGCGGCGCCATGTTTGGCGTTGTACCCAAAAGCATCTGGAACAAATTGAACCCGTCAGATGATAACAACCTGTGCAAATGGGCGATGCGGTGCCTGCTGATAGAAGACGGAGAAAGAAAAATACTTGTTGACACCGGCATCGGCGACAAGCAGGACCCTAAATTTTTCGGCCACTATCACCTCGAAGAAATTCAACCGCTCGATCAGTTGCTCGCCGCACTAAATTTGAAACCTGAAGAGATCACGGACGTTTTTCTTACCCACCTCCACTTCGACCATTGCGGAGGCGCCATCGTAAAAAACGGAACGGTGCTCACCACTGCCTTCCCCAATGCCGTTTACTGGAGCAACGAACAACACTGGAAATGGGCCACCGAACCCAACGACCGCGAAAGGGCATCCTTCCTCAAAGAAAATATTCTTCCCATCGCCGACAGCGGCCGGCTTACATTCATTGAAGTAAAAGACGGTGTGAAATTCACCGAAAATATCTCCGTGAGGTTCGCTAACGGCCACACCCATGCGATGATGCTTCCGCAAATCGCTTACAAAAACAGAACGGTTGTTTATATGGCCGACCTGCTGCCTTCCACCGGACATATTCCCATACCGTATGTGATGGCCTACGACATGTTTCCGCTCACCACGCTGGACGAAAAAAAATCCTTTTTACAAGAAGCTGTTGACAATAATTATGTGCTGTTTTTTGAACACGACCCCATGAACGAATGCTGCGAACTGCAAAAAACGGAAAAAGGCATAAGAGCCGGCCGCACCTTTGCTTTAAGCGAGCTGTGATTACCTGACGCTGATCAGTGATGATAACGGGTAACGAAGATTTTTGTAGCTCATCATATCCACCTTTATGCTTCCCACGCTGATGGGACTTTCTATTCGTACAGGTATTTTGTTCTTATCGTCGCTTATCCACACGGTCATTTTTTCGCCGCCTTCAAAAATAGTGCCCTTGATCAGCAGCGGTTTGATCTTTATGCTTTTGAACTTTCCGTATTTTGTTTTGATCGTTTCTTTGCCCATGTACCTCACATACATGGAGAACAGTTCCTTATCAAGAAATAAAGTGAAAGGTATCCTGTCGCCAGGTTTGTACTTATCGTATTCAATATTTCTCGAATAATAGATCGCGCTTACCACGTCCTGCACGCAGGCGGGTATCTTAAAAACGCCGGCATTCGTCACAGCCGTGTTTGTTGCCTTGTTGAACGTTACGTTTTCATATTTTTTATAGCCGCCTTCATAAACATTGCGGATGAACTTGTAAGGCTGCATGGTGGCCGTGTCAACATAGGTTTCATACCGGTCGCGAACCTTAAAAAAATTATCGTAAAAGCTGTATGTCTTTCCCTCACCAACGATGTGATAGACCGGGTTGTTGTTAAACTTTTCGAGCGTGGTATTAAACACGGCTTCGCCTGCTCCAACATACATTCCCGCAACGGTATAAAACACCTTGAACGTCAGTGATTCGCCAGCAACAAAGGTATTATTGTGGACACCACAGAAGTCGTTGCCTGCCCGGAGGGGAAATGTTAGAAACGTTAATAGAAGTATGCTTAAGTATTGAATTATTTTCATGTAAATCCTGTGCCTGTTTTGCGTAAAAATTTCATTCTCATTATTAAAATAGCTCCTGTTAACGCCGGAATCACCATGTTGATCAACCATATCACTAATGTCACGGCAAGTATTCCCCCTAAATTTGTGCTGAATAATTGCAACAAATGAAAGCAGGATTTCCAGCGTACGCCAAGCTCCGTTAACACCCCCATGCCCGGAACCAGCGCGATCAGCAAAAATACCAAGCTTAACGACCAAAAAGCCTGCCACCAGTTTATACCCACCTCAAAAACGCTGAACAGCAGATAATACTGGGCAATAAATACAAGGTACCGTATAACTGACAAAGACAATATCCGAAGCAATAAAGTTGCGTTAACATCTTCCCAAAGCGCTGTATCGCACGCCCATTTTTTGAACAGTCGCAGGGAAGAAAGCCAGCCGAACAGGATGCCCATACGGAAGTAAAAAAATGTTAAAAAAGCAGTGATTGTCGTTAACAAACAGCCGCCCACGCTCAGCATCAATTCACCATTCGGCCCGTGCCCGTATGCCTCAAAAAGGCGCTGCCTGAGCAGCCAAAAGGCGGTGCAGCCGGCAACCAGGGTAACCAATAGCTGGGCAGCGCTGCAAGTCATGGTAACAGGTATGGAGGCGAGGCGACTGTTTTTTTCCAGGTGCACCATCCTGCCGGCGTATTCGCCCAACCGGTTGGGGGTGAAAAGTGCCAGCGTGTTGCCCGACATGATGGAACTGAAAGAGCGTTTAAGCGAGATAGACGATGACCGTTGGAGAAGCAGTTGCCACTTGCGGGCCTCAATTCCCCAATTCGCGATCATCAGGCACACGACCGCAGCCAGGCTCGCCAGCTTAACGGGATCGGCGATCCCGGATAATTCAGCGAATGAAAATTGCTGCACGTTTCGCGCCTGTAATTCGCTGTAAATCGAATACATCAGCACGCAAAACAAAAGTGGACCGGCCACATAGTTGAGGATTAATTTGATATTTTTGTTTTGCGTGAGCAAGCGACAGGGCAAAATAACTGAATACTGCTATTGGAAAAACGTTCGAAAATAATTCTTGGTATAGATCCCGGCACTTTGCTGATGGGTTATTGCATCATTCACATCAAAGAGAACGTACTGCAGATGCGTGAAATGAACGTTCTTAAGCTTAACCCCCGCCACGATAATTACACAAGGCTTCAGCATATTTACAACAAGGTTTCGGAGCTGATCATAACGTTCAGGCCCAACTGTTTTGCCATTGAGGCCCCTTTTTTCGGGAAGAATGTTCAGAGCATGCTTAAGCTTGGACGCGCGCAGGGTGTGGCCATTGCCGCCGCGATTGGCGCCGGACTCGAAGTGTGCGAGTATTCGCCAAGGAAAATAAAGCAATCTATTACGGGCAACGGCAACGCCGATAAGGAACAGGTATGGAAAATGCTGCAGCAGATCCTGATGCTAAAGGGTGAGGCGCTGACGTCGTATGACGCTTCTGATGCGCTCGCAGTGGCGGTGTGCCATCATTTCCAGGATGGGCCGGTGCGAAAAGTACAGCAGGGGAAAAAGGGGGGATGGAAGGAATTTATTGCCATGAATCCGCAGAAAGTGAAAACTTAAAACTTAAAAGTTTAAAATCCTCTCACGACTTACGTCTCTCGAT
>CBIGXK010000058.1:0-14441 GCA_966193805.1 uncultured bacterium
GTATTATTCAACATACATGAATGCGTATACAATAGCAGGCGATGCAGTCGCACGACAATTGTTACCAAATGGTTCTACAGCTCCTGATTGGCAATTAACGGTTTATGGTGAAAACAAAACGCTTGGGCTCGATGAATTAAAAGGCAACGTAGTTTTGTTGGATTTTTGGATAAAGAACTGCGGACCTTGCATACAGAGCGTACCGCACTTAAATGAATTGAGAAATACATTTAAAGACGAAAAATTAAAAATAATAAGCATCAATTCTTATGACGCCAAAGAAGACGTTAAGCGGTTCTATGACAAACATAAAATTAAATACACTGTTTTGATGAACGGTAAAGACGTTGCAACAAGCTATGGA
This sequence comes from uncultured bacterium, assembly GCA_966193805.1. Lineage (GTDB taxonomy): Bacteria > Bacteroidota > Bacteroidia > Chitinophagales > Chitinophagaceae > Flavitalea. Next base: position 365 of record CBIGXK010000058.1, read on the forward strand.
GTGAGCGGTTTCCCGGCATTTTTTATACTGGACAAGACTGGAAAAATAATATTCTCACATACGGGATTCGATGCTTCAGTTCTAGCTGCAATAGAAGCGGTCATTAAAAAATCATTATAATTTGCATGTCTGAACACTCACCACCCGCCGACAAAAGTTTTAGGGTCGCTGCAAATGCAGTTTGATTTTCCATGAGCTGACTCCATTTTGAAGGTAATAAACCAATCAAACCGAAGATTGTACGTTTGATTCTCGTTAAGTATTGACTGAGTATGCATCATAGTATGAGCAACATGTTATATTTGAGTACCCTAAACAACATTGTTCAAGTAAATCGCAGAAGTGCTGTACTTTTTTTTCCTGGGCCTGTTTCAGTCACTGTTGGCTGCTGTTCTTTTGGTACGAAAGCCAAACAGACGACCGGGAGACGTGTTCCTCCTGCTGCTGGTCGTCTGTTTTGCCGTGCATTATTTAGCAAGCTTCCTGCTCTCTGAATATATGAGCAACCCATATTTCCGCAAAGGGTTCATGAGCTTTACGCTATTGGCATATGGTCCGCTCGTACTCATGTACGCCCAAAAGAACAAAGTCAACCTGAACACCGCACCAACGCAATTGTGGCTTTTAGCCCCTATGCTGATCTGGGGAATTTTCTATTTTATTATCCTCGGCTATTGGTTATCGGGTTCTGTCCTGGATGTAAACTATTTACGGATCTATAACCTCTCGCTCATCGCGGCGATGGTTCCCCTGAACATGGCATGTTTTATTGCAGCCATGCGGATCAGCCGCACTTATCCGGCCGGGCAAATGGCTATTAAAAATCTCATCAAAATTATTTCTGTCGCGGGCGTAGCCGGCATACTGTTTTGCCTGGCTTTGTCAGTCTACGTTATCGTCAATAATGTCACCTTTGGATTGCTGCAACAGGTTGTTCGATCGATAGGCGCCCTGACTTTGCTGACCATTTGCCTGGTCGTCGCCCGGTATGCCCTGCTCGGCGACCGCTCAAGAGTACTTGCTTTCCCCTACTCGCCAACTAAGCCGAGGCCCGCGCAAATGACCAGGGAACGGCAGAAAGAAATCTACGACAGCCTGGTAGAAAAGGTTAACCAGGAACGCCTGTACCTTGATCCGGATCTCAATATGGAAAAGGTAACGGCTGCCACCGGGTATTCGCGACACCAGGTTTCCGAGGTGTTGAACCAGTACGCCGACACTTCTTTTTATCCGTTTGTGAACCGGTTCCGGGTGGAGCAGGTATGCACGCAGATGAAAAAGGCAGCAGCAAAAGACAGTATTTCTTCGCTCAATATGCTCGAGCTTTCCTACGCCTGCGGTTTCAAGTCGAAGTCTTCTTTCAATGAATATTTCCGCCGATTTACGGGCGAAACGCCTTCTCAATACTGGGGTAATCTGCACATGAAGGGGAAAAAAGTCTAAATTTTTTTCCATCGCAACATGCTGGCAATCAATCCTGGCTAGTGTTTTTCGGCCGCTTAGGCCGGGGATATTGTCCGTATCGGCCGCGCTGTCGATCGTCCTTAGACTTCCGTCGTTTACCTAATGGTAAACCCTTATTAACCCACAGAAAACCCTTATAAATCCGTAACTGTTTATGCTATCACTACCCTATGCAAGGACCATCTGCATGCTTATGGCGATCGCCGGTCAAATGGCCACGTCACTGAAAGCCCAGACTTACGTGTACAACACGGTAAATGATGGAAACTGGACGTCGAATAGCACCTGGCAAGGCGGCGTTTCTGGTAAACCCCCGGTTTCCGGAACCTGTAATTGCACGATTTATGTTAACCCCGGGGATCGTCTCACCATCAATCAGGATATCAACATTGCTAATACGCAAATCGTTTTACTGGGCGTTGGCAGCGAGTTGAGATTCTCTTCCCCGGTTTTGTTCGCGCCCACGCTGCAGCTTAGCGGCGCTTCCGGGATCGAGCTTAGAAATTCGGGCGCCAATATAGAAAGCACAGGCAACTTTTTGGGCTATAATGGCAATTCCATTTCCATTAATGGCACGGCGGTGTTCCAGGGATATTCGACGAAAGTGAACTCGACGTTGCGGGGAGTAGTTAACGGACCGGTAATGGTGAATGCTGGTATGTCGCCGCTTGTATTTATTGACATGATCCTGCCTGTCAAATTGATGGGATTTAGTGCACGCCAGGTAAAGGACGAGGTAGTGTTGGAATGGCGAACCGCCGGGGAGGAAAACTTCGACCATTTTGAGATAGAAAGGAGCAGGAATAGCAGCGACTGGTCGAAAATCGCAACGTTGGATGGTCGCGCAAATGGAGGTACCGGCGCGGCTTATTTGTTCAGTGACCGATGGCCGGCAGCCGGTGTAAATTACTACCGGCTGAAGATGGTAGATAAGGATGGGCAGTTCGGATACAGCAGTATTGTTGTCGTCAATAGGGCATCGCAGGCGGAGCAGATCAAAGTTTACCCGAATCCCGCGGTGTCAACGCTGTATATTTCAAATACTCATCCAGGGAGTAGACAACAAATTGAACTCATTAACTCGTCGGGGCAGGTCGTTTTAAGCCGGCAGTTTCAGTCTGCCGGGAATATCGTTTCATTGAATGTTGGCGGGCTTGGGAAGGGTTTATATCATCTGAAGGTCGCGGATGCCTCAGGATTTTCACAGACGTGTGAGGTTATCATTAAATGAGAGCACTGATTTAAAATATTTTGGACGCGATTTAAGGCGGTTTACCACCCGCTTCCAGCGATCGAACGAAATGACCTTGTGGCAACTGCGAGTGTCGGCAGGCAAGGCGCCAACCCACTTAAGAACGCTCTGTTTTAATTCTTCTCGGGACCTTACCTGTTGGAAGTTCAGCTTTTGACGCCAAATAAGACAGCAAGCAGGACAATCGCGGATACGGTTCCTATTAGTCCCACACCCAAAAGCGTATCGGCAAATGCGCGATCAGTGATCCTGGCCCATGCTCCGATGATAACAGTCAGTGTTGCTATCAATAGCAGTGCAATGGATGCTCGTGTGAATAAGCGCTTGTTCATTGGAGGCGGTTTTTACTAAGTTATGAAATTCCGAGCGTGTGGGCGTTGATTAGCGCCGCTAAACGTCGAGGAAATAAGTAACCATCGTACATTGCAGTATGGCATTGAGACAGCTAACAAAAGGAGAAGAAACACTCTTATCGTTCCTGGTAAGTCGATCAACAATTAAGATTGCGCCGGACTGGAAAGCGAATCTGCTGGTCTCTCCGATGGATGACGGTGGCATGGGCAGCCTGTTATTATTTCCCGAGGGGAAACAGCGCGACCATCGGCAATTTGGCCAGACCGTTGCGGAATATCAATTCAGGGATGCAGATGGGATCGACGTACTCGCTTCATTAAATCTCGATGAGAACGGGGATTTGTTTGAAATGGATATTTGGAAAACCACCTTTGATCCGCTACTCGAATTTCCGACTCACCTGCGGTAGGAAAAAAGTGATAACCTGTTCGGGGAAACAAATGCTCTTCCGGGTACCTGTGGGCTAGCTTTTTCATTAAAGCATTTATTGCAGAGGCACACCCATGACGAATAGTTATCTTGTAGGCTCCGAAATAATAAACCCCGGATATGAAACCGTTCCGTTCAACCTCCCTTGTTTTATTGCTGATGCTGCCCGTTTCATTATGGGCACAAGACAGTATTGATGCTTTTATTGCAGACCAAATGAAGCAGCAGAGAATAGTGGGTTTGTCGCTCGGCATCATCAAAGAAGGTAAAATAGTGAAAGCAGCCGGTTATGGAAAAGCAAATATTGAATGGAATGTGCCTGTCTCCGCGCAAACAGTATTTAAAATTGCCTCATTGAGTAAGCAGTTTATTGCTGTTGGCATTATGAAGATGATCCAGGAGGGCACGCTGACACCCGAGACGCCTGTAAGCAGCATTATAAAAAACACAGCGGAAAGCTGGAAGCCGATAACTGTTCGCCATTTGCTGAACCACACCTCCGGCCTACCTGTCGACCCGCCGGAATTCGAGGGAATGAAGAGCCTGGCGGATTCTGTTTATATCACAAGAGCATTCAAAACGAAATTGGCTTTCCAACCGGGAACGAGATTCGAGTACAGCAATTTCGGATATTATGTACTGGCAGACATTATTAGAATCATCACACACCAGCCTTTTGGTGAATACATGAAAAAAAATGTATTTGATCCGGCGGGATTGAACGCTACCAGCCTCACGTCAGTTGAATCCATCGTCAAAACCAGGGCTTCCGGTTATATGGAAGATTCCAGTAACGAAATTCACAATGCGCCAAATTATATAGCCGTGCGGCCCAGTGGTGCCTTTCTTTCCAATATCATCGACTTGTTGGCGTGGGAAAAGGTTATGCAGGAAGGAAAGTTGTTGGGTAATGGCCCACCGAATATCGATTCGGCCGAAGGATTCAAGACGGCTTTAACGATGGATGGTGAACCCATCTACTATCGATATGGATGGATGCTCAATAAAGTTGGCAATCATATTTTAGTCCATCATGGCGGATCATTGCCGGGTTTCAAATCTGTTTACTTCAGGATGCCGCAAAAAAAAACAGCAATTATCATCCTTATCAACTCCGATCAGGCCGATGCCTATCAAATTGCTTTTGGAATTGTCGACCTCTTGAAGAAATAATGGAGGCCGAATAATGAATACGCGGGTAAACCATTACAAACGCGCGTTCCAACAACCGGTTTTCCTTTTGCGCCGTTTCAGCTGACTGCAATTGATCCGTCAAGCATCACCATGGATGATGACTTTATCCAGCTCTGTGCGGATCAGCGCCGCCGGTCAATCGAAGCTTCTGCTCATCTTTACCGGCTTGCGGTGCAAGTAGAAGATTTGGGCGGTGACTTCGCGTAATCCTTACTTTTACGAAACATAAAATGGTGCCACCTATTGGGACTCGTTAATAAATCGAACACCTGTAAAGCTGAAACTTATATCACTTTTGCTGACGCTGTCATTTTTGGATACAATAAACAAATCATGTTTGCCGCGGGTTTTCTTAAGCCGAAGGCGCAAGGGCTGATCGTTCGAAAATTTCTGCCGCGGCGATATCTCCTCCGATTCGGCAATGATGGGACCGTCCGGCGCATCGATCCTAACCTGAACTTTTCCACCACCGGCAGCAGATACTTCCAGTCCTATCTCACTGATCCCCGTAAGGTCGAGTGATCTAAATCCATACCAGGCGGAGGAACCGTAAGTCAATACCATCTCCGTGGAATATCCCGGCACTTTTAATTTCATGACGTCATGGAACTGATCCGCGCGGGCAGGGCTTACCTGCGGATTTCTGAGTACTAAATATTGTTCAACATGCTCACCGGGCAAATTGTGGCGACCCGAATCAGTATATGAGGCTCTCAGCACAAATACATCAGTTCCGGGTAAAGATTCACCGCGCTGTCTTCTAACGGCAGGAATATTCAGCGTATAGCTTCCCTCCAGGGGAAGTGATTTTTTTGCTGCCCCTGATAAACTCAAAATAAAGCTGACCATCTGCTTAGCCTTACCTGGTTCCAAATCCGGATGAGCGCTCATGGCCACTTCGCCCCAGTTTCCGCTTCCGCCATGAATGATTTTTTGCACCAGAAGGCCAGCGGCATCCGGTTCCGATTTATACCTTGCTGCAATTTGTTTAAAGGATGGCCCGGCTGATTTTTTGTCGATCGTGTGGCAAGAATAACAATCGCTTGAATTAAGGATCATGCCCCCGAACAGGCTAACAGCATCAGTGGACGCCAGCGGTTTTGATGGATCCGGGTCTCCCAACAGTTGCGTATATCCACCAGCGACGTAGTCCATCGTAACGTTTACTGGTCTGCCATTTACCGTACCATTAGCAGATTCGCCGTCCTCCTTATCCGTCACGCGCACTTTGTATCCAATTTTTTTACCGGGAAAGAAAAAGGTACTGTTGCCCTGCGTGATCTCCAGGGAAATTTCAGGAAGGTCATTTCCTGCCACCAGTGCAATTTGTGAGGTATCCACTCCGCCGCGATGATCCTTTACGGTGAGTTGGGCGGTAAATACTCCTGGTTTGTCAAGAACAAACGCGGCGTTGGAATCCTGGGAACTATACACTTGTTCGCGGTTGTTCGACAAAACCTTCCAGTCATATTTCAGTTCATCCTGATCGGCGTCTACGGTTCCTTTCGGCGACAGGCTAACACTGAAAGGAACAGCTCCTGCCCTACTGCTGGCGGTGACTTTCGCAACAGGAATGCGGTTGCCGGCGTGGTAAACAATTTTGATCAGTCTGGCGTCATCGTTCGCGCGAAACCATCCTTTCCCGTATTCAAGCATATACAAGCTGCCATCCGGGCCAAATTGCATATCGATCGGGTTATTGAACAACTGCCCTGGCAGAAAGCGTTCCATGGATTGGTAATTCCCGGCTTCATCCATCGATACAACATTTATCCATCCTCGCAGCCAGTCGGTAATAAACCATTTCCCTTCGTAATAATCCGGAAATATATTTTCGGCATTGTTGAAATCGGCTTTTCGGAATACCGGTCCGCCTGTGGCGCTGCGAGCACCACTTTCCATCAAAGGAAACTCCTTCGAAACCCTATAGGGATACCAGATAAAAGCTTTTTGGGCCGGCGGCAATTCCTGGATGCCGGTATTATGTACCGAATGGTTAACCGGTCTGGCCGCATCGAAACGCTCGCCCGACTTTCCCGTTTCAAAATCATAATCCCAATACGCCTTATTATCCGCCACGAAATAGGGCCAGCCATAATTACCGGCCTTGCGTATCTGGTTAAATTCGTCATGTCCCATAGGACCCAGGCCGGATGAATCGCTGTTCGCATCCGGACCAACCTCTCCCTCATACAGCCAGCCGGTTTTGCTGTCAATAGAGATACGCCAGGGCTGACGATGCCCCATCGTATAAATCTCCGGTCTCGTTCCCTTGGTTCCGGGCGGAAAAAGATTTCCCTCCGGGATGGTGTAGGTACCGTCGTTTTCCGGGTGAATGCGCAAGATCTTCCCGCGCAGATCATTAGCATTACCAGCCGACCGCTGCGCATCCCAGTGTTCCCGCCCGTTGCGTTCATCAATCGGTGCGTATCCCCAATTGCGTGGACTGCTGTTATCCCCCACCGTTATATAAAGGTTGCCGCTTCCGTTAGGATCGAACAGCAACCCGCCACCGGTATGGCTCCCGTCAAGAATATCCTTTGGAATTTCGAGCAATACTTTTTCCGAACTGAGGTCAAGCGTTCCGTCTTTGCGCAGTGTAAAACGCGAAGTGTGAAAAACCTGCCCGCCCGGAGCAGTATAATAAACAAATAATTGTCTATTGTCGTTGAAGGCCGGATGCAGGGTTATACCCAGCAGGCCATCTTCATATCGCGCCGATACGGGAACGGTCCCGATGGTTCGGGACCGGTGAGTGGCCGGGTCGAATTCTACAATTTCACCTCTGCGTTGTGCAAAAAAGACTTTTCCGTCCTTCGCAATAGCCAGGTGCATGGGCTCATCCAGTTTCTCTGCAAGTGTGACCCTGCTGAAACGGCTTTGTTCGGGAATCGACCGGGAATAATCCAGTTTAACCGGCTCCTTCCCGCCAGTGACATACTCCAGACCACCACTCAGTATCTGGAGAAAGAAGGGATCTTTGTAGGATTCTATAGTATGGCCCATGGCAGAATAAAAAGAACGGCCACCGTCAAAATCATGGTACCATACGGCAGGATGATTATCGCCCGTTTTACCTCCCTGGTAGGTCTTCTCATCAATTGTCACCAGCACCTTCACGGAAGGATTTACCATATCAAAGTCATAGAATTCATCTTCCCGCTCGAACCGCCCCGGTAACGAATCGGTAGCCGGGTGGTTTCTGTCAACAACCACATAGGTTCCTGTCTGAACATTGGGATTGGACGGATGACTGCGGAAATACGCTCCGATCAACTGCCCGTACCACGGCCACTCCCTTTCTGCATCGGTAGGGCCATGAACGGCCAGGAAACCTCCACCCGCCTGAATATATCGCTGGAAAGCTTCGCGCTGGCCGAAATCAAAAACTTCGCCGGACACGTTCAGGAAAACCACAGCACTGTATCGTGATAAATTCTGTTCATTGAAGCGGCTGGCATCCTCGGTGGTATCTATTACATATCCCAGTTCATGCCCCAGCTTTTTCAACGCGGCTATGCCTGCGTCGATGGCATCAATATGCCTGAAACCGGCAGTTTTACTGAAAACCAATATCCTTACTTCAGCATCCGGCGGCGCACAGGATATGTTTGGAAAAGTGGAAACCAGGAGAGAGAAAATAATAACAGATACAATTTTCCGAATAGAGGACAACATGCACGCAAATTTGATGATGGTTACTGAATTAGTCTTTGATAAGCAATTTACCCAGTGATTTTTCGAGAAACGCCAGGCTTCTTTCGGCTTCATCGATCTTTCCGCACTCAACGCTGAGAAATATTTCCCGGTCTACCGGTTCGAGTATTGCAAACACCTTCTCCCATTGTACCATTCCTTCGCCGCAGGCGCACCCAACAGGCGTGCCGGTAACACTGCCCCTGTCACTGAGGCTCTGTTCCATACTGATATCTTTGGCGTGAATGTGCAGCACTTTGTCCCGAACCTGGGTGAGGCCATCATAAGGATCTTCAACGCCTGCAAGATAAGAGTTGCCTGTATCCCAGTTTACCCCGATCCAGGGAGACGGCACGAGGTTAACAATTTTCAACAGCCCTTCAGCTGTCTTCGTATACTCACCATGCGGTTCTATGCACACGAAGACTTTATGCCTGGCGGCAACAAGCTTTGCTTTTGTAAGCGAATATTTCATCGCCTGGTGAGCAAATTCGTCATCCATCCATTCCGGCTTCACCATCTCATCGGTGTTGACAAACGGCGCCTGCAACGCATCCGCCAGAATAATGGCTCTTGTGAGGCGGCTCACCGCAGCCTCTGGTTTCATCAGCGGGCTATGTCCGCTGATACTGCTGATCTTAATCTTGTACTTATCACAGATCTCTTTCATCAGCAGCGTATCTTCCTCCATAGAAAAAGAATGAAAATATTGCACCTCACTCAAAAGCTCCCAACCTGTATGAACCATCGGTTCTATATACTTATATCCCAGTTCCGAAGCGATTTTCACACCTTCTTCAAATCCTTTATCTGCACTGCGGCAGAACTCCATGTTTAAGCTGATCCTGTATTTTGCCATTATATTTTTTTTCGAATGAATGAGAATAGTAAAAAGCGATTTTTTCTATCGATGAAATACTTTAATAATTGGGATTTTGTGTCAGACTCGATACACCGCCTGAGGTGGTAAGATCGATTTGTGCCTGGGGAATGGGATAATATTCATTTTTCCCTTTGGTAAAAAAAGCGCCCATAAGGTCTGTTGTTAACGGAGATTCATACTCGTAGTACGCTTTCATCACCTGGTCTGCAATGCCCCACCTTGAAATATCGTAATACCGGTGTCCTTCGAGTCCCAATTCAAGTTTCCGCTCATGGTAGATGGCCTTTAATGAAAGCTCTTTGCCCTGCGTTTCGAACGTACCTGCGGGGTAGGGATGGATAACGTAATTCGCTGCCGGCACTGCGGACCTGGGACCGGTAGGATCACTATTGTCTTCATATTGGTAAACGATGCTTCCCGGATTTGCAGCCCGGTTTCTTACCCTGTTCACATATTCCTCTGCTGTTCCCAGATGGTTAAGCTGCGCCTCTGTTTCTGCCGCCAGCAGCAAAACATCTGCGAAACGGATGATGTTTAAGTTGATCGCATTGCCGGGGGCCCATGAAGCATAATTGGCATATTCACCCTGCGTTGCACGCCTGTGCACATTTTTCACCGGTGAATACGGCCCGGCTTCCGCCTGGTCCCTGATCCACGCCTTACCCTCGTGAACACCCCAGTCGAGATACGGAATACCGCGGCGCCCTACCGTCCAGTCGAGCCTTGGATCCAGTGGTCCTGCATCAGGCGTAAACGATTGGTCGGAATTGATCCCCTGGTCGCTCTTCACAGGAAATTGATTATAGGTATCTACCAGCGGAAGGCCCTGCGCGGTGGTCCGGAATGAATTCACAAGATCCTGTGAAGGGATATAAATACCACAGCAGGAGAAAATGGTGACAGGATAATTGAGCAGATCGCCACCGTTTGAATTGGAAACATCATTGGTACCAAGATTAGGGACCATTTGTACCACAAACACCGATTCCTGGTTGTTTTCAGTGGCTGCGTCAAAATTGTCCTGGAAATTAGGAGTAAGATCGTACGTCAGTCCGTTCGTCGTTTTGCCCTGTGTAATGACCTGGTCGAAAATCACTTTCGCCTCCGGCCATTTCTGCTGATAAACGTAGGTTTTGGCAAGGTAGGAAGCGGCTGCCCATTTATTGACACGGCCGGTCTCCGCCCAGGTTTCGGGCAAATTTTCCATGGCGAACAAAAAATCAGCCTCGATGTTCGGCCAAATGTCCTTGTCGTTTGGAACGGCGTAGTCTGTGACCGTTTCATCGATCCACGGAACCATATTCCAGTTTTTCTTCAGATCAAAATAAAAATGTCCCCTCAGGAATCGCGCCTGTGCTTCAATGATTTTTTTATCGGCTTCCGACATATCCTCGACGCCGCTTAAAATGCGAATAACGGCGTTGGCGCGACCCACTCCTTCATAATCGGATCTCCATTTATTGTTGAGATAAGAATTAGATGGGTCCATGGCGTTCCATCTCTGATAAGGAATCATCGGTATTTCCGATCCGCCGCCTGCACCTTTATGCGCCTCACCTCCTGCAATACTTCCTTGTAAGAAATTGCTTGGCGATGCTGACCAGGAAGAACCTCCTGCAAGCGCATCCGTTCCTTTCGATACGCCGTCGAGCGCTGCATAGGCACCGATAAGCAGCGCATTGATGCCTTCGCGGGAGGTAAGTATGGATTCATTCAACGCTCCCTGCACGGGCTTTTCCAGCAGGTCTTTATTGCACGCGACGATAAATGGAAGCACCGCGAATACCAGTATTTTGATTGCGTTATATATTGTTTTCATGAATTGTTTTTCTTTTGATGGTGAATGACTGATCAAAACTGAAGATTGACGCCCACGAGATACTGGCGCGGCTGTGCGTAACCTCCCTCATCAATTCCAAAACTTGTGGAATTGCCGGTGATTTCCGGATCAATGCCTGAGTATTTGGTGATGGTAAAGAAATTAGCTGCCTGTACATAAATCCGCAATTTTTCCACGCTGTATTTTGACAACAGCTTGCTGGGAAGCGTGTACCCCACCTGTGCATTTTTCGCGCGCAGGTAACTGCCGTTTTCAACATAATAAGAATTGGGAGCGCTGCTGGTGCCAAAAGATGCAGTCGATTCCTGGATAGACACCTTCGCGTTTTTCCGGTCAGGTGTCCAGGAGTCGTATAAAGCTGTATGGCTTTTCGAGCCGGGGCCCAAAGTGGGCCAGAAATCCGTCCACCACTTTGTTTGGTTCCAGATTTCATTACCCTGCGAACCAAAAAGAAAAATGCTGAAGTCAAAACTTTTGTAAGTAACTGCCAGATTCAATCCATAAGTGAAGTCTGGATTGGGATCGCCCAGGAAGGTCCTGTCCGCGTCCGTTATCCTGCTGTCTCCGTTGATATCGTTATATCTGAAATGACCCGGTCTTACATCGTTTTGATAAACCGCCGCGCCGTTGCCTGTCGAAGCCTGTGCCTCTTTGTTTGCAGCCTCGATTTCTGCAGCATCGTCCCAAAAACCGACAATCTGGTAACCGTAGAAGGAAGAGACGGGCTGTCCTACCGCGTTACGAACGATATCCGTTCCGAAGCGCTTGGCATCCGATCCAAAATAGTCGGAAATATTGCTCACCTTGGTAATCCGGTTATTGTAAGTAGTGATGATGGCAGTGGCTGTTAGCTTCACTTCACTACCCGCCCTGAAGTTGCCGGTGATAGCAGCGTCGATGCCGCTGTTTTTCATACTCGCAATATTGATATAGGGAACAGTGGAAGCACCTGCGGTACCCGGAAGCGCCGGGTTAAATAAAAGGTCCTCGATTTTTTTGGAATAGTAATCTGCACTGATCTGTATTTTGCCCTGAAACAACGTCGCATCAAAACCGGCGTTCGAGTTGATGTTACTTTCCCATTGTGCTGAAGGATTACCGATCGTGGTCTGCGAAAAGCCGGCAGCAAGTGCCGAATTACTGCCACTGATATCGTAATACGTATTCGACCTTGTTCCTCCGAACAGGTAATAGGAGTTCACCACGCCGGCATTCGTCTGGTTACCCATGACACCCCACGAACCACGGATTTTCAGGTCGGTTAACCAGGTGATATTCCGCATAAAGCTTTCCTCGCTGATACGCCAGCCGGCGCTAATGGAGGGAAAGGTTCCCCAGACATCGTCAACGAATTTCGAAACTCCATCGCGACGAAGGGTCGCGCCCACCAGATATTTATCTTTAAAAGCATAATCAAGCCTGCCGAAATAAGAGAGCAATGAAAATTCGGCACGGTCGCTGGTAGCAGTCGGGGCGGCCTGGCCAGTTGAGAGCGTGGTGAAATTGGGGTCGAAAACGAAGTAATTCTGATTGGATGCTGTCAGGTTGTTAACAACGTCGTTGTATGCCTCGGTTCCCGCCATAAATTTGACTACATGATCATCATTAAAGGTTTTGGAATAAGAAACCGTGTTGGTCCAGGTCCAGTTATAATATCTCGACGGCGATTCGCTGTAACTGTTCGTAGAGGAATTCTCCGCATTTTCATATTCAGGGAATGTGAAAGAACGCTGATACCTGTTTTGGATCTCGCCGCCAAAGCTCGTCCTGAATGTGATGTCTTTCAAAATATCGATTTCGGCATACACGCTTCCAAAAATCCGGTTTTCGTGATTGCGGTTATCCTTTGTCCTTTAGCTTATAGCAACCGGATTTCTCGAATTGCCTAAAAGTTGGCCACCGACAGTATAGGAGCCGCCGTAATTCCCCATAATATCGTGAACGGGAATAATTGGCTGCTGACGGAAAGCCTGTCCGATCGCACTGCCTTCTGAATTCGTATTGCTCAGCATGTTATTGGCCAGTACGATGGCCAGGTTCTCGCCGACACGGATATTTTTTGAGATATTGAATTGTGTGTTCGAGCGTATAGAGTAGCGTTTTAAATAGGTGTTAATAAGGGTGCCCTGTTGATCGAAATAGTTAAACGAGAGAAAATAATGTCCTGACGGCCCGCCGCCGCTGATGGAAACATTCTGGTTGTTGATGAATGCCGGCTTGAAAATTTCGTGGTACCAATCCGTTCCCTGTTTGTTGGCTTTCACGATCCGGTATAACGTGTTTAATTCTGCGGCCGACGAATAGCTGGGATTGACATTATATAGTGAAGGATCAGTTGACGGATCACCTTCCATGGCGCCAACCGGCATAATGTAGTCGGGCAGAACCGGCTGCGTGTTCTCGCCGCGTGCCCATCTTCCGTAAAGCGGATGAATCACTTCGTCCCTGTTCTCGGTTTCATACACTTTCCACTGCAGGTTCGCCATTTCCTGCGGGCTGAGCAGATCCCATACGTTCCCGCTTTTAGGACGTTGTGTGCCGTAGTAACCGGAATACTCGACCTTTACCTTTCCGGTTCCTCTCCGGGTGGTAATAATCAGGACGCCGTTGTTTGCCCGGGCACCATAAATGGAGGCAGCGCCGGCATCTTTCAATACCTGGATGGAAGCGATGTCATTCGAATTGAGATCCCTGATACTGCTTACCGGAACACCATCCACGATATAAAGTGGATTATTATTGCCGAACGTGTTGATACCCCGAATAGTGACGCGCGGTTCTTCCCTAGGCTGCCCTGATGAAAGCACATTAACACCCGAAGCCTGGCCCTGCAACTGATTTGCCAGTTGGCCCGTGGGTTGTTTGTTCATTTGCGAAACGTTTACCACAGCCACGGCTCCGGTCAGATCCTTTTTTCGCTGACTCGTGTAACCAGTTACGACAACTGCATCAATAGATGTGGCGG
>CBIGXK010000059.1:0-14147 GCA_966193805.1 uncultured bacterium
CACACTGGATGCGGCGCCATGGCGTGAACGTGGGCATGGGATTGAAAGATCCTGCGGTAAGATATCAACGAACAAAAAACAAAAAATACCTCAACGACCTGCAAACAGGTTTTCACGACCTGATGACGCTGCACGGACTTCCTTACGGAATGTTTTCGGCAGATGAGGACCTGCACGGCAACGATCCCACGCAGGGTACAGAACTGTGTGCGATCGTCGAGGCCCAGTTTTCGCTCGAGCAGATCATTGCATTAACAGGCGAGGCGTCGTATGCCGATGCACTGGAAAAGATGACCTTCAACGCACTGCCCACGCAAACCACCGACGACTATAATGCAAAACAATATTTTCAGGTGACAAACCAGGTGCAGGTATCGCGCGGCGTGTTCAATTTTTCGCTGCCATTCGACAGGGAAATGAACAATGTTTTCGGCATGCGCAGCGGTTACACATGTTGTTTAGCGAATATGCACCAGGGCTGGACAAAATTCGCGAGCCATTTGTGGTATAAAACAAAGGAAAACGGACTGGCCGCGCTCGTGTACAGTCCCTCACAAATCACTGTTGCCGTAGGAAAAAATAATGAAGAAGTTACCATTAACGAAGTAACCGATTATCCTTTCGGCGACGTCATTACTTTTGAGTTCAACACCAAAAAAGATGTTGCATTTCCGCTGCAACTGCGCGTACCCTCCTGGTGCGAACAGGCGACGCTCATGTTGAATAACAAAGAACTTAAGAAGGCGAAAGGTGGCGAGCTCATCACGCTCGACAGAACCTGGAAGAACGGCGACAAGCTGCAATTGCGCGTGCCCATGACTGTGAGGGTAACGGGATGGGGCCGTAACTCGCGTGCAGTTGAACGCGGTCCGCTGGTGTACGCATTGAAACTGGAAGAGAAATGGGAAAAAGGTCACAACGATGCCGAAGGTGATTACTTCAGCATTTTTCCAAAAGGGGAATGGAACTATGGGCTCGTGTCATCGGAACTGCATAACCCGGAAGACAGCATCGAAGTGAAAATGATAAAACCGGTGAGCGATGATTTTACCTGGAACCTTTCAAACGCTCCTATTGAGTTGACGGTGGCCGCCAAAAAAATTCCGGGCTGGCAAAGCGTTAAGAATGGTACGGCGCCGCAACCCGTTACCGACCGTAATGGCGTTTATAAGGGGGAGGTGCACGATGAAAGCGAAACCATCACACTGGTGCCTTACGGCTGTACAAAGGTGCGCGTGGTTGCTTTTCCGGTGGTGGAATAATGGTAGATTTGACAATCACCTAACCAACCGCTCGCATGACCAGGAAAATAGTTGCCATTCTTTTTTTCGTATCTATTGTAAATTTTTCGTTCTCACAGGATCCGTGGATCATTAAAGCAGACAGCATTGACCCGGCTCACTATTACGGTGAAACCGTGGCGAACGGCATGATCGGCATCGTTTCATCTCCCGAACCATTTCGTATAAAAGATGTGGTGCTTGCCGGCGCTTATGACCTTTACGGAAGAGGAAGGGTGAGCAATTTTCTCAGGAGCTTCAACCTGCTGAACATGCGTTTCGAGATTGACGGCAGCATGATCGCTGCAAACAATATTACAGGGATGAAGCAACAACTGGATATGCGCAATGCATCTTTCAGCACATCGTTTACCCATGAAGGCAAGGCCGAAATCACCTACACCTATTATGCGTTGCGGCAACTGCCGTACACCGTGCTGATGGATGTATCCATCACCGCAAAGAAAGACATCGGCATCAGCGCCGCCAGCGTTATGGAAGCGCCCGATGCATTGAAAGATGTAGAGAATTATTATAACGAGATCGACAGGCCGCATGTGGTGATCAGCCTGCTTACCTCGAGCGCAAAGAGCCCTACCGGTAAATTAACCATGTGCGCCTCCAACACTTTTCTTTTTACCGAACCACACGGCCAGGAGCCGAGGGTGATCCACGAAATGTGGGACAATAACATGCACCTCGTAAAGTTTGCAAAGAAATTAAAGGCCGGACAAACCTACAGGTTTTCGATTGCCGGTTCATCCATTACGTCGGCACATCACGACGATCCATTGAATGAGGCGGAGCGGTTAACAATTTTCGCGAAGCTCGAAGGAAGGGACCGCCTGCTCCAGTTTCACAAAAAAGCATGGGACGATTTGTGGACGAGCGACATCATCATTGAAGGAGACGCGCGCTCTCAGCAGGATGTGCACAGCATGCTCTACCACCTGTATGCTTTTACGCGCGAAGGTTCGGCCCTTTCACCCTCGCCGATGGGGTTAAGCGGATTGGGTTACAACGGCCACGTTTTCTGGGACACCGAACTGTGGATGTACCCCGCCCTGTTGCTCACGCATCCTGAACTTGGAAAGTCGCTCGTGGAATACCGGTTCCAGCGGCTGGAAGCGGCAAAAAGAAACGCATTTGGCAAAGGATACCAAGGCGCCATGTTTCCGTGGGAAAGCGCCGCAACAGGCGTGGAAGAAACGCCCGTATGGGCGCTGAGCGGTCCCTTCGAACACCACATTACCGCTTGCGTGGCCATTGCAGCGTGGAACTATTACTGTGTTACACAGGATAAAACATGGCTTAGGGAAAAAGGTTGGCCGATACTTTCGGCCACTGCCGACTTCTGGGCGAGCCGCGTGGAAAGAAATGGTCCGGGCAGGTATGACATTAACAATGTGGTGGCCGCAGATGAATGGGCCGAGAATGTGAATAATAATGCGTTTACTAATGCGGCCGCAAGGGCCAATCTTCGATACGCCACCGAAGCGGCGAAGATAATCGGCGCCGATGCCGATCCCGACTGGATGCACGTGGCCGCGAATATTCCGATTCTCAGGTTTGAAAACGGCGTGACCCGCGAACATGAAACTTATAACGGAGAAAAAATAAAGCAGGCCGATGTGAACCTTCTCGCCTATCCGCTGCATGAAGTAACCGATCCCGCAGCCATTAAAAAGGACCTAGAATATTATGAGCCGAGGGTAGGCGCTGGTCCGGCAATGACCCACGCCATCTTTTCGATCCTGTATGCGCGAGCGGGAAGCGGAGAAAAAGCGTTTGCTGCGTTTACCAACGGATACCGGCCAAACGAGTTGCCGCCTTTTCGCGTGATCGCAGAAACGGCAGGTGGCACCAATCCCTATTTCGCCACTGGCGCGGGCGGCATGTTGCAGGCAATGTTGAATGGGTTCGGCGGCCTAGAAATAACGCCGAAGGGTATTGTACAATTAAAATCGGCGCTGCCGGCGCAATGGAAGTCGCTAACACTAACGGGTATTGGTATCAACAACAAGACGTATACTGTGAAGTGATTTTCCCATCTTCCTGATTATGCTCCCAAAAGCGGAACAAACGCGGCGTTTACGGTGGTGCCAACGCATGAAAACCATTGTGTTAGCAAAAAGGCATGATGTTGGTCAATTCGTGTTGCCCGTGAGAATGAAAGCGGGAGAAAAAGTAATCACCACAGCAAGTCCAAAACGCTGTTAAAAATATTGTATTAGGGTCATAAGAACGGGCAGGCGAAAGCCTGCTTTTTCTTTTAATTGAAAATGTGCATATGGCTGGTGTGATTGTTGGATCAATATGAGTTTTAATAAAATCATCTTTATGGAATTTATTACGACGACCGACAAGGCCACTGGCGAAAAAGTAAGACTTGCTTATTCGGATTATGGGTTCGGCGATCCTGTGGTGATGATCCACGGATGGCCACTCAGCCGCGAAATGTGGGAATACCAACTCGGCGACCTGGTTGATGCCGGGTTCAGGGTAGTGAAATATGACCGCCGCGGATTTGGAAAGTCGTCTAAGCCCTGGAACGGATACGATTACGATACGTTTGCAGCTGACCTTAACGAGATTCTCGAACAGCTCGACTTAAAAAATGTTACGCTGGTGGGGTTTTCGATGGGAGGAGGAGAAGTGGTTCGCTATCTTTCAAATTATGGAACCCAGCGCGTAAAAAAGATTGCGCTCATCAGCACCGTGCTTCCTTTTCTGCAAAAGACTGCCGACAATCCAGATGGCGTAGACCAAAAGGTGTTTGAGGAAATCATGCAACAAATAAGAAATGACCGCGTCGGATTTCTTGATGAATTTGGAAAAGTATTTTTTGGGGTGAACATGGTATCGCATCCTGTGAGCAAGCCGCTGCTGGAATATTACCGGATGCTCGGCTCGTTTGCTGCGGCCCGTTCCACATTGCAGTGCGTCGTTGCTTTCTCGCAAACAGATTTCAGGGAAGATGTACGCACGATAAAAATCCCCACGCTCATTATTCATGGTAATGACGACAAGATTGTGCCCATCGAGGCCAGCAGCAACAGAACAGCAGCGATGATACCGGGCTCCCACTATCTTGTTTATGAAGGCGCACCGCATGGATTATTTTATGAATACAGGCAGAAGTTGAACGCCGACCTCGTCAATTTTATCAATGGTGGTGCAAATGCTTATTCCACCACGTTGAATGAAAGTATATCGTGACCATCACGAATGAATTACTCTTTCCTGTACAGGTGATAACAAGCGAGATACACGCCGTTGGTCCACCCAAAACCATCCTGTGTGGGATATTCACCGCCGCCGCTTTCGAGGTTAAGATTCTCGACGTTGTATTTTTCAAGCATCTTTCCGGTTAAGCTTATCGGGTGTGGGTGTTTGCGCATGAACAAAGGCAGCGCCAAGGCATACCAGCGCAAGAAATACGAGTCGTTTCATGCTGCGCAGATTTGATAATTCGCAATAAATATAAGCTTTTGCGAAAAACGCATTAAATAAACGGCTCATGTAAATCCGGCACAATCTTTATCTTATTATTGCCAAAGGAACTTTATGCTATGAACGAGCAGGAAGAAAAAGCGGATGTTATCTTAATTGGAGCGGGGATTATGAGTGCCACACTCGGCATTATGTTGAAAGAGCTGCAGCCAAACCTTACCATACTTATTTTTGAGCGGCTCGACAATGCGGCGGCCGAAAGCTCGGATGCCTGGAACAATGCAGGCACGGGACATTCAGCCTTTTGCGAATTGAATTACACTCCCGAAAATAAAGACGGCACGATCGATATTTCAAAAGCGGTTAAGATTGCCGCATCGTTTGAAGAATCAAAACAATTCTGGTCGTACCTGATACAGAAGAAGGTGATTGAACTGCCTGATTCTTTTATCCGCACCATCCCGCACATGAGCTTTGTTTGCGGCGATGACGACATTCAATTTTTACGGAAAAGACATGAAGCGCTTACCCGCTGCCACCTTTTCAGCGGAATGAAATATTCGGAAGATCGAAATGAAATAAGGGAGTGGATACCGCTGATGATGGAGGGAAGGCCGGATCATGAAAAAGTTGCCGCTACGCGCATGGACCTGGGAACCGATGTGAATTTCGGGTCGCTTACGCGAAACATCTTTAAGTGTCTTGGCAACAAGCCGGGAGTTACCGTTTATTTCAACCACGAGGTAAGATCGTTGAGAAGAGGTAAAAATCAAACATGGCGCGTGATGGTGAAGGATATGGAAAGTGGCAAAAGACGGATCGTATCATCGAGGTTCGTGTTTATTGGCGCCGGCGGCGGCGCGTTGCCATTGCTGTTGAAATCACACATTCCTGAAGGAAGGGGTTTTGGCGGGTTTCCCGTTAGCGGCCAGTGGCTGCGTTGCAAGAATCCTGAGGTCATCAGCAGGCATCATGCGAAGGTTTACGGCAAGGCAGGTGTTGGCGCGCCGCCGATGTCGGTGCCACACCTCGACACCCGCATGATCCGCGAAAAGCAGGAGCTGCTGTATGGACCATTTGCCGGTTTTACCACGCGTTTTTTAAAGAAGGGATCCATGTTCGATCTCGTAAAGTCGCTGCGCTTTTCGAACCTGTGGCCGATGCTCGCCGCCGGTTTTCATAACATCCCTCTTACAAAGTACCTGATCCAGCAGGTTCGGCTGTCGCAGGAAGAAAGGATAGATGAACTAAAATCATTCATTCCTACTGCCAGAAGCGAAGACTGGGAACTTGAAATTGCCGGACAGCGTGTGCAGGTGATCAAAAAGGATGAAGAGGAAGGTGGCATCCTTGAATTTGGCACCGAGGTAGTGAGCGGCGCCAACAGCACGATAGCCGCATTACTCGGCGCATCTCCAGGTGCGTCAACCGCGGTATCCATCATGATGGGTCTTCTTCAACAATGCCTTCCTGAAAAATTTTCTTCGCCGGCCTGGCAGCAAAAGTTCAGGGAAATGGTTCCCTCATTCGGCAAATCACTCGCCGACGATCCCGAGTTGCTGAAACGCATCCGTTCTTACACGGGCAATGTGCTGAAACTTGAACCCAACAAGACGGTAATAACCGATTAATAAAATCGCGGCAGCTTTCTCTGCCAGTTCACCCATTCAATTCAACAGTTCATACATGCTGCGGTTGTCACCGGCGGTGCATGCTTCTACATTTGCCCCGCAAAACAAATCAATCAACAATGAATAAGAGAATTGCAATGCTGGTGTACGTGACGTTCATGTCACTGCTCATCACAGCCGTCCTGTATTACAGTGATGAAAAGCACGGCAGGTGCCCGGTCTGCAATCATTCATTTGTAACAGAAGGTTTTCACGCCGGTTTGAATGCAAGTAATAACGTTAAAAATTGAAATTATGAGACACAAGCTATTTTTCGGGGTACAGGTGTTTGTCACCCTGATCGTGTTTTTAGGTCTGTTCTTTATTTATTTAAAGTAAGGATGAGTGATTGTGGAATGTTATAAAATATGCAGCCACTATTCAGTTCTCAGGCTTTTTACAGGGTTCGCTATTGCGGCGCGGATAGCCTGAAAGCTAACCGTGGCCAGCGTAACCATGATGACGGCGAAAGTCGCCATCATGAAAATGTCTGCTCCGAGCGAAATGCGGTACTGAAAGTTGTTCAGCCATTCGGTCATCACCCAGGCGGCCAACGGCAATGCGATGAGCAATGCAATCACTACCAGCTTCAGGAAATCTTTCGTAAGCATGAACGCGATCTGTCGAACGGAAGCGCCAACCACCTTGCGGATGCCTATTTCCTTATGCCGTTTTTGCGCCGTGAATGCCGATAGCCCGAACAATCCAAGGCAGGAGATAATGATGGCCAGGCCTGCGAAGTAACGGGACAGTATCGCCACTTTTTGCTCGGATTCATAAAGCTTCGCAAAATCTGCATCAATAAATTTGTATTCGAACGCCAGTCCGTTGTTGAAGCTGCTGTAAAGCTCGCCGACCTTTGCAATGGTATTCTTTTCCGACCCGGCTTTTACTTTTACCACAGCACTGGTATTTTGGGGCTCAAACCTCAAAAAGAAAGGACCGGGTTTTTTGTATAATGATTCATAGTTGAAATCTTTCAGCACGCCGATAATGGTTTTATCTTTCCCCCACATGCTTACTTTTTTACCAACCGGATTTTTGATGTTCATAACTTTTATGGCGGTTTCATTGAAAAGAACAGCCGAGCTGTCCGATCTGTACGCGCGTGAAAATGAACGTCCTTCTTTGAGTTGAATGTCAAAAGTTTCTATCCAGCCATAATTCACATCCAGGCCGTCGAACTCAATTCCCTGTTCAGGAGTTTTACCTTCCCAGTCTATGCCGCCTCCGCCGCTGTGTTCGCCCACCAGGTTGCCATCCATCCCCGATGCATTAAGTATCCCGGGTATATTTTTTATTTCGGTAAGAAACGTTTCGAAATCATTATGCACCCTTCCTTCTGCCGTGAAGGTGATGATGTTATCCTTGTTGAAGCCGAGATTTTTTTCCTGCACCAGTTTCATCTGCCTGTAAACAATAATTACCGCAACGATGAAAACTACGGAAACTGCAAACTGAAACACTACCAGTCCCTTTCTGAAGAAGGATTTCCCATCCGAAGGGGCGGTTGCGTTCTTAAGCACTGAAACCGGTCGAAAGCCTGTAAGGTAAAGGGCCGGGTAGCTTCCGGCAAACACACCTGTAAATAATGCTATACCGATTATGGATAGAACAGTGTAGGCAGAAAAACTGAAATGCAGCTCCTTGCCGGTAATGTTCCTGAATTGTGGAAGGACCAGCCAAACGATCAAAAGCGCCATAGCGAGCGACAGAAAAGCCATAACCGTCGATTCGCAGAGATATTGCAGTATGAGCGTTGCTCTTTTTGCACCAATGATCTTTCTTATGCCTGTATCCTTCATCCTTGCGCTCGCCTTTGCCGTTGCGAGGTTCATGAAATTGATGCAGGCAATGATGATGATGAAAATGGCGATGATCGAAAACAGCCTCACATACGCGATCCTGCCTCCGGCTATCTTGCCGTTTTCATAGAGGCCGTGCAGGTACCTGTCGGAATAGCGTTGCGCGAACATTTCTCCTTCATACTTCAGTGATTCCGGTCCGTACATTGTCACCATTTTCTGCTGGCTGTAGTCTTTTATTTTTTCATTGAAGGCCACCGGGTCGGTGCCTTTGCGGAGGAGGAGGTAAGTGGATGGGTTATTACTGTACCATTTGTCGAGTCCATATTTTTTTTGAAACGCCGCGTAATACAGGTCGAAGGAAAAAAGGGCATCGAACTGGTCAGTGGCATTGTTCGGCGGCGACTTAAAGATCCCTGAAATTTTATACGGGCCATTAAGTTCCGCCTCGCCGTTCCACATCACTGTTTTTCCTACCAGGTTTTTTGTGGTGTTGAATAATTTTAACGCAACCTGATCTGATAAAACAACTGTATGCGGATCGTGCAGGAGGGCATTTTTATTTCCATCGAGTATGGGATAAGAAAATATTTTAAAGAAATCTCTTCCTGCAAATCTTGCTTCGGCCCGTAATCGCTTTTCGCCGGCGTTCAAAATGCCTTTTTCACGTTCTATCACTACGGGCGCCGCATATTCTACTTCCGGCAACTCTTTGGCCATGGACTGTGCCATCAGGCAGGGCGTGGTTTCGTGGGTGTCGATGGTGCCGTCGTCATTCTTCGACGTTTTGATTACCTGGTAAATGCGTTCATCGTTTTCGTTGAAATGGTCGATGCTTCGCTCATTGGCCACCCACAGCCACATGAGGAGCGCGCAGGCGAGGCCAGTGGAAAGCCCGGCCAGGTTAAGTATCGAAAACTGGCGGTCGCGCAGCAGCGAACGCCACGAAAGCTTAAGGTAATTTTTAATCATAACGCCGATGTTGATGAGATAGCATCAAAGCCGGTGCCTGTAATTAACAGGATCAAAATAAATAAGTTAGTGCTCCTGCATTTCGGTACGGTGTTCGTTTTTGATACGCACTGTTCGCATTTAATAGCCTTAAGGTCTAAATAAATTTATCCGCCTTCGGTACAAAGTTGAGGAAGGCATCTTCTTTCACCTTGTAGGTTCGCTTGTTGAGCTTGTAATAGAAGGCGCCTTTTTTTGATCCTGATTTATCCTTTCCATTCAGCTTCACCAGCAGTCCCGTCGACATGACCTTGCGCGTGAAATTGCGATTATCGAATAGCGTGTCGTACACACATTCGTACAGATTCTGCAGTTGGGGAATCGTGAATTTATCGGGCAGCAGCCGGAACAATATGGGATGGAGCGCTGCCTTGTAGCGCAATTGTTTTTTTGCCAGGCGCACCATGTCGTCGTGATCGAATATCAGTCTTGGTTTTTTTGAGAGGAGGAACCATTCGGCGTGGTATTCTTCACTGATCTGTTTTTCATACTTGTGAATGTCGATAAGTGCAAAATAACACACGGAGATGGTTCGTTCGATGGGGTCGCGGTTGAGTTCGCTGTACACCTGCAGTTGCTCCATGTAAACACCCTCGAGCCCTGTGAGCTGCTTCAGCACCCGGTTGGCCGCTTCATCCAGCGTTTCACCGGGTTGCAGAAATCCTCCCATCAGGCTCCATTTATCTTTTTCCGGTTCGATGCCGCGCCGGATCAGCAACAGTTTTATATCTTTCCCGTCAAATCCAAAAATGATGCAGTCCAGTGCAACCAGGTATCGTTGCTGGCCCAAATATCCGGTCATAATTCAGTTATGAAATGATCAATGAAACGAGTGTCTGGTATCTCGAAGATACAGTATCAAAAAATATTCATTTAAAACGTCAAAAAAACGTTTATTTATTTACTTTTAGCATTAAGGCGGGAAATTATTACTGATGAAAAAATATTTGCACATCCAGGAGGAGGCCTATGAAGCCAACAGGCAATTGCCGGAACTCGGTCTCGTTATTTTCACCTTTGGCAATGTGAGTGCGGCCGACAGGGCGCTGGGTGTGTTCGCCATTAAGCCAAGCGGCGTTCCTTACAGCGAGCTCGATCCGTCTAAAATGGTGGTGGTGGATTTCGACGGCGCAGTGGTGGAGGGAGCGCTTCGTCCTTCTTCGGATACACCCACGCATGCTGCATTATACAAGCAATGGGCGGATATAGGCGGCATCGCCCATTCGCACTCCACCTATGCCACGGCCTGGGCGCAGTCGCTGCGCGATATTCCCATCTACGGCACTACGCATGCCGATCATCTTACCGGCCACATACCGTGCGCAACGCCGATGAGTGACGAGATGGTGAAAGGAGATTATGAATACCAAACGGCGTTTCAGATCATTGAGTGCCTTGAAAAGAAGCAGCTCGATTATCGTGCAGTGGAAATGGTGCTGGTGGGCAGTCATGCACCCTTTACGTGGGGCAGGAATGCGGCGAAAGCCGTTTATAACAGCGCGATACTGGAAGCGCTGGCAAAGATGGCGTTCCTTACCGAACAGATCAATTCCGGTACGGCATTGCTGAAAGCATCGATCATAAAAAAGCATTTTGAAAGAAAGCATGGACCTGATTCATATTACGGGCAGAGCTGATTGATAACTGCCCGGCAAAACAAAAAAGTTTAATGGATAGTCTGAAAAAATATGAGGCCTGGTTCATTACAGGCAGCCAGCATCTTTATGGTTCAAAAGTATTGGAGCAAGTGGCAGCTCATTCAAATATTATAGCGGCGCAGCTGAATGATTCGCCCGCAATTCCGGTCACGGTAGTGTTCAAGCCGGTAGTGAAAACTGCCGATGAGATCTATACCGTTTTTCGTGAAATGAATGCTGCGGAGAATTGTATCGGCGCCATCGTGTGGATGCACACGTTTTCACCTGCGAAGATGTGGATACGCGGGTTATCAATTTTGCGAAAACCCCTGTTGCATTTGCACACTCAATTTAACAGCGAAATACCATGGTCCGAAATCGACATGGATTTCATGAACCTTAACCAGAGTGCGCATGGCGACCGCGAATTCGGACATATGATGACGAGAATGCGGCTCAGGAGGAAGGTGGTAACGGGGCACTGGAAAGATGAGACAGTGCAGAAGCAGCTTTCGTCCTGGACGCGGGCCGCGGTGGGATGGAAAGACTGGCAGGGAGCGCGGTTCGTCCGGTTTGGCGACAACATGCGCAACGTGGCGGTTACCGAAGGCGACAAGGTGGAAGCCGAAATGCAGTTCGGTTATTCCGTGAACACGCATGGCATCGGTGATCTCGTGCAGACGATCAGCGACATTGAAGATAGTGTGGTGGACCGCCTGGCAGAAGAATACCAGGACAGTTATTCACTGCAAAAATCTCTGCTGAAAGGGGGCGATGCGCACCAGTCGCTGCGTGAGGCCGCCAGGATCGAAGCGGGTATTGAAGCCTTTCTCGTTGATGGAAATTTCAGCGGCTTTACCGATACCTTCGAAGATTTGCATGGCATGGTTCAACTGCCGGGTATCGCTGCCCAGCGGTTGATGAAGAAGGGGTATGGATTTGCCGGTGAGGGTGACTGGAAAACTGCCGCATTGGTGCGGCTGATGAAGGTGATGTCGGCGGGACTGCCCGGCGGTAATTCGTTCATGGAAGATTACACCTATCATTTTGAGCCGGGAAACGAAATGGTGCTGGGCGCGCATATGCTTGAAATCTGCGAGTCTATCGCCGACGGACAACCGAAATGTGAGATACATCCGCTTGGCATTGGCGGAAAAGCAGATCCGGTGCGGCTCGTGTTCGATGTGGCGGCGGGTCCGGCGATGAATGTGTCGCTGGTGGACATGGGCAACAGGTTCAGAATGGTGGTGAATGAGGTGGAGGCCGTGAAATCTCGACATGATTTACCTAAATTGCCGGTCGCAAGAGTGCTGTGGAAGCCATATCCGGATATGAAAACCGCCTGCACGGCATGGATACTTGCCGGCGGCGCGCATCATACGTGCTTTAGCCAGAATTTGAAGCTTGAGCACATCGAAGATTTTGCAGATATTGCGGGAATTGAGCTTATACACATTGGCAAATCAACAGGGATCAGGGATCTCAGGAACGAATTGCGATGGAACGAAATCTACTACGCCACTAAATGACGCAACTGTATTATTGCTGCCAATATGTAATTAATAAATATGAATAATCATCTTGTCTTCGCAGACTACGCCGTTTTTATCCTGTACTTTATTATTGTTGCCTCTTATGGTTACTGGATCTACCGGAGAAAAAAAAGAAAGGTTACCGACACGAAAGACTTTTTCCTCGCTGAAGGGTCCCTCACCTGGTGGGCCATCGGCGCATCCCTGATCGCGTCTAACATTTCGGCCGAACAGTTTATTGGTATGAGTGGAGATGGTTATTTTATCGGCATCGCCATCGCCGCATATGAATGGATCGCTGCGCTTGCCCTTGTAATCATTGCCGTATGGTTCATCCCGGTGTACCTGAAAAACAAGATTTACACGATGCCGCAATTTCTTACGCGGCGTTACAATAATACGGTGGCGCTCATCATGGCCATATTCTGGTTGTTCCTGTATGTGTTCGTCAACCTTACTTCCATACTATACCTCGGTTCGGTGGCCATCAACGGACTAGTGGGAGGTGAGCACCTGCACAAGATCATGCTCATGCTGGCAATCTTTGCACTCATCATCACCCTCGGCGGAATGAAAGTGATCGGCTATACCGATGTTATCCAGGTAGCGGTGCTGATCATCGGTGGACTGGCCACTACCTATCTCGCTCTCACCATCGTGAGCGACCGGTTTGGTTTGGGAGAGAATGCCATTGCCGGCTTCAAGGTGTTGATGAATGAAGCGCCCGAACATTTTCACATGATTGTTCCCAAACCGGACGCCAATGCTTCGCAACTGCAAGTGGACAAATATCTTGTGCTGCCGGGCGTTGCCATGTATTTTGCAGGGCAGTGGATCGTGAACCTCAACTACTGGGGCTGTAACCAGTACATCACCCAAAGGGCGCTCGGCGCCAACCTGCAAACTGCACGCACCGGTATTTTGTTTGCCGCTTTTCTGAAATTGATGATGCCGATAATCGTAATGCTTCCCGGCATTGCAGCGTATGTGCTGTACACCAATGGCCACCTTCCTCACCTTGCCAACGGCAGCAAAGACGCAGCGTACTCTTCCATCCTGGCATTTCTTCCCGAAGGGTTGAAAGGGCTGTCGATCGCCGCGCTTACCGCCGCCATTGTTGCCTCACTGGCGGGTAAGGTGAACAGCATCTCAACGATATACGTGCTCGACATTCATAAAAAATACTTCAATAAAAGTGCCGACGAAAAGAAGATGGTGAGTCTTGGAAGGGTAACGGTGATCGTTGCGATGATCATCGCCATCATCTTTACCTGGAAAGATTCGTTGGGCATTGGCGCACAGGGCGGCTTCACCTACATTCAGAAATACACAGGCTTCATCAGCCCCGGTGTTTTTGCCGTGTTCATCCTCGGTATGTTCTGGAAACGCACCACCGGCTCGGCAGCCATCGCAGGCATCATCGTGGGCTTCCTGCTTTCTATTGTCTTCAACAATTATGCACCGGGTTGGTTCGGTAACGAAACCTGGCTGTACACCGCCTACTGGAACGGAGAAACGTATGAAATACCGTTCCTCATCGGCATGGGATGGTCGTTCTTCTTTACGGTATTGCTGATGGTGTGCATGAGCCTCGCCGGTCCCAAAGTAAGTGCGAAGGCCTTCGATCTCGACAAGTCGATGTTTAAGCTTGCCCCGTCAACGCTGGCGCTGATCATGGTGGTGCTGATCGTGTTGTCGTTGTTGTATGTGAGGTTTTGGTGAGCGTGAGACGGGAGACGTGAGACGTGAGACGGGAGAC
>CBIGXK010000060.1:0-14064 GCA_966193805.1 uncultured bacterium
CATTTTCGTAGAACGCTTTGTTTATAACTGCCCTGGTATTTATTACCCGGTCCATGCAGCCGCACGTAAACAAAATCGGCGGTTTCGATGAGTGGCGACAGGTGGTGTTCCAATTCGTAAATACAAAAGGCGCAATTGTTTTGCATCAGTAGGGCATAGACGTCGTCGTTGTACCAACTGTGTTCCCGAAATTCGAAAGTGTAACGGTACCCGGTGGGGAGGGCGCGCATAAACGTTTCGAGGCGGCCGGCATTGACGCGCCATTTTGGTGGTAGCTGGAAAAGAACCGGCCCGAGTTTTTCTTCCAGTTTGCTGACGTTGCTAAAAAACCGCCGGATGCCCGCTTTGTCCACGATCAGTTTTTTCATGTGTGTAAAAAACCGGCTGGCCTTTACAGAAAAAATAAAATCCGGAGACGAATTTTTCCGCCAGTTTGAAAACGTTTCGGCTGTGGGAAGCTTATAAAAAGAATTGTTCAGCTCAACGGTATCGAAATACTGCTGGTATGCCGCAAACTGCTGCGACTCTTTGATATCGGAACGATAAAACGTTCCCTTCCAGTGTTGATAGTGCCATCCCGATGTACCAATATGAACCTGCCCCCTGCGCATATACCTGGCTTTGTGAAAAT
The DNA here is from genome assembly GCA_966193805.1 of uncultured bacterium. Classification (GTDB taxonomy): domain Bacteria; phylum Bacteroidota; class Bacteroidia; order Chitinophagales; family Chitinophagaceae; genus Flavitalea. Next base: position 632 of record CBIGXK010000060.1, read on the forward strand.
TGTGCCACCATTATTATTTTAACTTTTAAGTTTTAAGTTCTAAGTTTAAAAATGGACACGCGTAGAGATTTCCTCAAAAAGGCATCATTGTTATCCGGCGGAGCCGGGCTTCTGAATATCCTGCCTGCCTCGATAGCGAAAGCTATGGCCATCAATCCTGAAGCAGGTACCACCTTTATGGACGCCGAACACATTGTTTTTCTCATGCAGGAAAACCGTTCGTTCGACCACACCTACGGCACACTGCAAGGCGTAAGGGGCTTCAACGATCCGCGCGCCATTACACAACCGGGTAAAAAGCCGGTGTGGTTCCAGACAAACGCGGCAGGAGAAACTTATGCCCCCTTCCGGCTCGACATAAAAAACACGAAAGCCACATGGATGCATTCGCTGCCCCATTCGTGGAGCGACCAGGTAGATGCACGCAATAATGGGAAGTACAACAGGTGGCTTGACACGAAACATTCCGGGCACGAAGAATACAAAGCCATGCCGCTCACATTGGGTTTTTACACACGTGAAGACATCCCTTTTTACTATTCAATTGCCGACGCATTTACCATTTGCGATCAAAACTTTTGCTCATCACTTACGGGCACCACACCTAACAGGCTGTATTACTGGACAGGCACCATTCGCGAGAAACAGGATGAAAATGCATTGGCCAGGGTATGGAACGGCGATGCCGACTATGGAACGATGGTCGACTGGACCACCTTCCCCGAACGGCTCGAAGAAAATGACATTACATGGAAAATATACCAGAATGAAACCAGCAATGCCGGCTTAAAGGATGAGTACGACGCCTGGCTGGCAAACTTCACGGATAACCCCATCGAATATTTCAAACAATACAATCCCGGCACACCTGCCTCGGGCCTTTCGGGCAAGGCAAAGGCACTGCACGAAAAGGCTTTCACCACCAATAAAAACGATCCGCACTACCACGAACTGTCGAAACTAACATACAAAGACGGCAATGACGAACGCGAAGTACTGGTACCCGCGGGCGACATTTTATACCAGTTCAGGAAAGACGTGAGTTCGGGCAACCTGCCGACAGTTTCGTGGCTGGTGGCCCCCGAACGTTTTTCGGATCATCCCACTTCGGCGTGGTACGGCGCCTGGTACATCAGCGAAGTGCTCGACATCCTCACCAAAAACCCGGAAGTATGGAAAAAAACGATTTTCATCCTGAACTACGATGAAAACGATGGTTACTTCGACCACGTGCCACCGTTTGTGGCACCACATCCGCGCAAAAAAGAAACGGGCTCGGTATCCGATGGCATAGACACTTCAGTGGAATATGTTGCATCGGCGGCGCAGCAAAGCTCCGAACCCGAAGATATGCGCGAGGGACCCATTGGTTTGGGATACCGTGTGCCGATGGTGATTGCTTCGCCATGGAGCCGCGGCGGCTGGGTAAACTCGCAGGTATTTGACCACACCTCCTGCCTGCAGTTCCTCGAAAAATTTCTCTCCAAAAAATTCAATAAAAAGATTGTTGAACCCAATATCAGCGAATGGAGAAGGACGGTGTGCGGCGACCTCACCTCAGTGTTCAGGCCATACAATGGCGAGAACATAAAAGAACCGGCTTTTTTACAACGAGATGCATTTATAGAGGGCATCCACAAGGCCCAGTTTAAAAACGTTCCTTCCAATTTCAAAAAAATTGAACCGGACGAATTGGAAGAAGTGAAAAAAGAGGGAGGAAAAAAGTACCTGCCTTCGCAGGAAAAAGGAATTCGCGATTCGAATGTGCTGCCTTATGAATTATACGCAGATGGGCAACTGGGAGATGACAAAAAATCATTCACGGTTAGAATGGAAGCAGCAAATACGCTGTTCGGCAACACTGCGGCGGGATCGCCCTTCACGGTGTACGCACCTGGTACGTACAGCAACGAAGAAACCACAAGCCGGTCGTATGCCGTAAAAGCGGGCGGACATCTTGAAGACAGGTGGGAGCTGGAGAAGTTCGCAGATGGTCAATACCACTTGCAGGTGTATGGTCCCAACGGCTTTTTCAGGGAATTCAAAGGCAGTAATAACGATCCTGCAATCGAAGTGACGATGCATTTCATCAGGTTAAAAACTGCCGATGCGCCGCACTTTCAATTTGAAATTACCAATAACGGCGCGTCGCCTGCCGAGGTGACGATTAAAGACAATTCATATAATAGCGGAAGCCGTTCCCTGCGCCTCAACGCATCCGAAACGAAGGTGCTGCCCGTGCATACCAACATCAAAAAGACACATGGTTGGTATGATTACTCATTGAACGTCAATGGCAATGAAGGATTTGAAAAAAGATACGCGGGGCGAACGGAAACCGGCCGGCCGTTAAAAACCGACCCTGCGATGGGTGATAAATAAAATAAAAATTGGTTCAGCTATTGCAATTGTCGAAAACGCTTGCAATCTTTGTTCTAATTCTATCCCTGTCCTAGGGGAATACCTGACCATCTCCAATTTTCTACTTATATCCAAGTCTTAAGAAGTAAATCTTCCTTGTTCCATTAGTCCTGTGGGCCTCGACTTGATCGTCAGTACCTTTTAAAAATGTAAGTATGAAAACGTACCCGTGCCCAACTGGTAACGTACCCCTTGGGTCTATCAGTTATTCTTCAAAGAAATTTATTCTTTTCCTCCTTTTTATTGGTCTTGGATTGCTATCGTTCGCGACGGGCGGTGGTGGAAAACTGAGATTTAAAGACGCGCACCTCGAGTCCGGCATAGCCGGAAAAGACGGAGCCGTTTATCGTTTTTCGCAGGTAGACAACGACATCGACGCGCTCGTGAAAATTAAAGGCAGGTCAAACAGTCTGGTAAAACTGGTAAGCATTGACATGACGAGCTCGGGTTTCGACAAAGCGTGGCAGCCGCAGGTTGGCTACAATGACGGTACAGCCCCCGGAGCTGCCGACTGGTGGATGGACTTTGAAATGACGTTTGTAAGAAGAGGCACCAACATTGTTGAATCAATAGATGAATTTGACCTTTCGGCTATCGACATTGATGGCAATGGTCAGTACATCCGGGAATACGTTGCCTTTTACGGCCTCAAATCATACATAGTCGAACAAAACTCGTTGCTCGCACTTTCGGATGTTACCCAATGGTTGAGCGGCATTCTCAATATATTAGGTAAACGTTTTGACGGGCCAACAATTAATTTCAATAATATCGATACCAGCGGTACATCGGTGATGACCACTGCCAGATACCAAAATACATCTGCATACACCGTGCGCGTGGGTGGTGTGAGTACAAGTAGAAGCAGCGCATCGGAAAGGATGTATTCATTTTATTTCCAGGATTTCGAATACCAAAGTCCGCAGGAAACAACGCTTCCGGTTACACTGAAATCGTTCGATGCCAAACTGGATAATGGAAAGGCATCATTGAAATGGGTATCGGCAACCGAATTGAACTTTAGCCATTATGCCGTGCAAAGAAGCCTCGACGGCAAGGATTTTACAGATGTAAGCATGGTGCTTTCGAGCGGAAAAGAGCTGAATAACGTCAGCTATGCTTATACGGAGAACGTTTCGAATGTCAATGGCCTCGTTTACTATCGCCTGAAGATGGTGGACATTGATGGAAAATATAAATATTCTGCCATCAGGATCCTGAAAGTGAATACAGTTGGAGCGGCGCTCTCCATTTCAACCTATCCGAATCCCGTTGCAAATGAACTGAGGATCACCATTCCCTCGCAATGGCAGGACCGGAAAGTGGTTTACGACATGTTCAACACCTCGGGAAAAATGGTAAAAAGATACGTGGCGCAGCGAGCGAGCCAGACAGAAGTGCTCTACCTGAACGATGTGAACGCGGGGAGCTATGTGATCAGGTTGAGCTCGGGCGAGGAAACGCTGGCGCAGCAGATCGTTAAATCGAGATAATCATGTTTGTTTTGGGTGTCAATAGAAAGAAGTCCCCCCTGATGGGGGGATTTTTTTTAACTTGAGACAAACATCTTTTATGAAACCTGTTTCCAGAAGAGAACTCATCAGGACGCTGGCACTCGGAAGCGGCGGATTATTGTTATCCTCCAACAAAATCATTCCCTCCGTTCACAAAAAAGACCGGTTGGGCGTTGCGCTGATCGGCCTGGGCTATTACAGTACCGACCTGCTCGCACCGGCACTGCAGCTTACTAAAAATTGCTATCTCGCCGGCATCGTAACGGGTACACCATCGAAAGAAGAGATATGGAAAAGAAAGTATAACATCCCCGATAAGAATATTTACAACTACCAAAACTTCGACCAGATCGCCAATAACCCCGACATAGATGTAGTGTATGTAGTGTTGCCGCCGTCAATGCACAAGGAGTACACCATCAGGGGTGCGAATGCAGGCAAGCACGTGTGGTGCGAAAAACCAATGGCGATGACCGAACAGGAATGCAGCGAAATGATTGCGGCGTGCAGGAAAAATAAGCGCTCCCTGGCGATCGGCTACCGGTTGCAACATGAACCGAACACGAAAGAATACCGCCGCATTATTCGTGGGCAACTGCTGGGAAAGGTGAAGCAGGTAAACTGCGCGGCGGGATATTTTGAAAGCAGGACGAACCACTGGAAACAGAAAAAAGAAATGGGTGGCGGCGTGATGTACGACATGGGCGTTTATTCTATCCAGGGAGCCCGGCTCGGCACCGGGATGGAGCCTATCGCCATTGTAAACGCGAAAACGTCCACCACACGGCCCGAAATCTATAAAAATGGGCTCGATGAAACGGCGGTGGCGCGCCTGGAATTTCCCGGTGGCGTGTTCGCCGACATTAAAACGAGCTTTGGGGAAAATATCAATTTTCTCGACGTCACCTGCGAAAAGGGAGACATTAACATGCGACCTTATTCAGCGTATGCAGGTGTCAGGGGTACCAGCCCGCTTGGCGAAATTAATTTCCCGTATCAGGTTCCGCAACAACAGGCGATGCAAATGGATGATGATGCGATGGCGATCATGCAGGGTAAAGCCATGCAGGTGCCGGGAGAAGAAGGGTTAAGGGATATCCGCGTGGTGGAAGCGATCTATAAATCGGCCGGTAGTGGTGGGGCGAGGGTGAGCATAAGCGGGTAAACTTCAGCGAGGGAGATATTTTTTTTCTTTATTGCGATATTGCGGATCTTCTTTGCCCTTTGCCTACTCCACCTTCACCCTGATATTCCTGAAATACACCTTGCTTTTAGGGTCGTGGCCCTGCAGGGCAAATGTTCCTGAACCGATCAGTCTTTCTTTCATTCCTTCCGGGCGCTGTACGTTTTCGGGCTCGGTGTAATCCACAACGGTTTTACCATTGACCTTAATGGTTACGTGCTTTCCTTTTACGATGATCTCCTCTGTAAACCACACATTATCTTTCACATACACTTCCTTCACATCATCAATGGCGTAAAGTCCGCCTGTTCTTCGCCAATCAGTATGACTGTTATTTACCTGCACCTCGTATCCCTTCGTTGGAAAACCGGACTCCTGGTACCGTGTATGAAAATATATACCTGAATTGGATCCGGGCTTCGTCATCACTTCCGCTTTGAAATGAAAGTCTTTGAAATTATGCGCGCTCACATCTCCCATATAAAAAAGGTGCGCAACCGGGCCGTTTGCTACAATCGCACCGTCTTCGATGCTGAAGGTGGACTTGTTCTCTCCAACCTGCCAACCGTTAAATGTTTTACCATCGAATAACGATATCCATCCGTCTTTATCTTTTTTCTGAGCTAAACACCAATTGAACGAAAGCAGCGACACCACCAGGACAGCGAAAAACGTTTTCATCGTTAAGTTTTTTTTCAGATTAAAATTCCAAATGCGGTCATGAAGCTAAGCGATTATATTTTAAAAAGCGGCAAAAAAAACGTAGATTCCTATAAAGAATTTACCATGATTCCAGACGAATAGTTCACCCAAAAAACTTAAGCAATGAAAAACTTACTTCTGATGCTTCTATCCTGTATCGGGATAGCCTGCCAGCAAGGTTCCGGGGGGAACAACAGTGACGATGATATTCCTGATTACGACATAAGAGGCGCCTACTCAATGATCAGACAGGTTGGCAATAACGGCCTCCAGGATACATTGCTCAAAAAAGAACAGCTCAAAATTTTCAGTGACAGGTACATGATGTACGCTTCGCCACGGGCCACAGATTCATTCGGAGAATATGGAATCGCCACCTATGACGTGAAGGGCGACACCGTTGTCGAAAACATTTTCTACACGTCAGTAGACGGCCAGGTTAGCGACACTGCGCGACTCGGAATTACCAACATGCCCAACGGTTACAGGCAGGTGATCAAATACGTGGACAGCACAAGCACCTTTATTCTTACCGAGGATTACGACAAGGTGGGAAATGAACCGCACACACCGCTGGATGGTGCATGGAAACAAACGAAAGACATCTTCATCGATCCGAAAGGAGATACGACGAGAAACACCACCAAGACGCAATTCAAAATTTACGAGTCGGGTTATTTTATCTGGGCCAACCCCAACAAGGATCCCGCGTCGAATAACTTCTATTCGGCATACGGTTACGGCACTTTTAAAATGCTGGACAGTAACAAATCGGAGGAAACCAACATCAACTCCACTTTTTATTCGTCGCTGGTGGGTAAGCCGGTGCCCATAGAACTGGAGTTCATGAACAAAGACAGGTATAAGCAAACAATCGTTGGCCCCGATGGTGAAAGGTCGATTGAGATTTATGAACGGCTGAAGTGATAGTTGACCTCGCCAAAAAGAAAAAAAGCCGGTGCGAACACCGGCCTAAAGATTATTATTTTCTGATCGTCCGCACCACCTTCACCGTCTGCACAATCGTTCCGTTCACTCTAAGCGCCACGAGGCACAGCGATGTGGCCCGGTTTACCTCGATACCGGTAAGGCGCAGCGTATTATTGCCGACCGGCAGCTTATTGAATTCCTGTCTTACTACCAGTCTTCCCGTCATGTCGTATACTTCCGCACTGATTTTATCGCCGGCAGATTGATTGAAGAAATCCAGGCTCACCACGTCCATGAACGGATTCGGGTATACATGCATGTTATATCCGGTAACGGTTGATGCCATATTACTCATACCGGTTGTGTCGAGAACGGAATTCGTGATGACGCCTCCTGCGGCATCAGTGTATTCCTGGATGATAATGCCGCCGTTGAATCCATAAGCCGCTTCTGCAGTGGTAGAGAAATTCAGCGCCAGCACGCCACCGGATTGCGGCACAAGATTACCGATGTAAACCACCTTCGTGGTATTTTCCCATGAGTTCAGGTACACATCGCGGCCGTTAACAGAATATTTTGCCGTGTAATTATCCTTGAACCATCCGTTAGCACTGGAACTGCCGAAGAAACCGATCCTGTATTTTCTCGATGTGTTCAAACCCGACAAAGTGAACTCACTGATTTGCGAATTGTCGAGCCAGTAATCCGACTTCAACACATTATCGGGAACAACGCCAGAATTGTTGCCGGTGGTTCTTCCGGCCGTAAATTCTCCGTTGAAATATTTGACCAGCTTGAGACTCATGGAAGTGGAAGTACCCGACTGGTTCTTCAGTGAACTTTTTGTAAACGACACATTCGGTACCGCAGTGAGGTTGTTCCAGGGTGCTGGTCCGCCCGCAACGGTCGAGTTGAAATTGACATAAACAATAGTAGCCGGCGTTATGGTAGATACAACATTGCTGTAGCCGGAAGCATTACTTCCATTTTTTGCCCTCACCCGGTAATAATACCTTGTGTTGGCCGACAGTCCCGTATTCTTATAACTGGTTGTGTTTGCAGGCAGGTTGATAATGGATACTCCTGTCGAGAACGACGCGCTGGTGGCTCTGGTGAGTTCATAGCCATTGGTCGCCTGCTCATTATTTGTCTTATCGGACCAGGTGATGAAAGCCGATGTTCTGTCGAGCGGCTCCACATAAAGGTTGGCCGGGGCCAACAGTGTGATTCCCGGATCATACTCCTCTATCACCATTGCATTCAGGTACGTGAAAGCCGAACCGTTGGTACGGGTGATGGTGACCAGTAAGGTTCCCGTTCCATCCGGAGCCAGTGAGTTGAGATTAGCGGTGGTGTTCGTGTTATAACGTGCATCGAGGCCCGACTTCTGCGTGCCGATCGAATAATCGGCCGAGGCTCTCGGACCTTCGTTCTGGCTTCCCACAAAAACAAGGTTGTAGCGCATCGAACTGTTTAACCCTGAAATCCTGATTTGTTTAGCGGCGCCGTTGTCGGCAATACCGCTTGCCAACACTGCATCCGGGAACACGCCATTATTGTTACCTGTTATATGGCCAAGGTTAGTGATCGTTGACCATCCATTGACCATCGTAATGCTAAACGACGTTGCGGTGTTCGACTCATCTTTCAAATTGCTGATCGCGCTACCGGCAGTTCTTGTTCCGAGCCAGTTGTTCCATGGCTCCGGCGCTGTTTTTCCCGCGCTTCCAAGGTTGATGAACACCGACCTTACATTTTGATCGGTTACGAGAATGGCAAACTTCTTCGTGCTCGTTTTGCCTTTGCTGTCTTTTGCCACCACTTCAATGTCGTTCCATCCAATATCGTTCACTGTTGGGTTGGCAGTTATCCTGTAATTCGAACCACTCAAATGTGTGAGTGTTACGAAAGCGGGCTTGAGCGTGATACTCGCAGTTACCACATCACCAGCGTTATCGGTAATGGTGAAGTTTTTCGTTGCCTGCTGTTCCGTTTTGATATACATATCGGACAACGTTTCGATAACAGGCGCGGTATTGCCGCCATCGGGAGCAGCTTCGTTACTTTTCGCGGCGGCGCCGGTACCATTCACCGCTCTCACCGAATAATAGTAGGTGGTGTTCGCGTCAAGGCCATTATCGGTATATGTCGTAGCATTGGCGGCAGTGATGTTGATGAGTTCGTATGGTCCGCCGCTTTCCGTTGACCGGTAAATTTCGAAATTGGTTTCACCGGTTCCCTGCGTCCAGTTGAGGCGCGTAGAAGTAAGGGAGTTGGCCGTGGCCACGAGGTTTGAAGCGGCAGTTGGCTTGGGGGTTCCATTGGCGTTGATCACGGTAAACGTGGGAGAAAAATCGTACGGGCATCCGAACTGGTCGTTGTATTTCCCTTTGTACACACCTACCGGGGCGTTATAGATTTGAGAAGTGGACACAACCGCATTGTCGCTTGTGCGCACCCACTGGTAACTGGTAAAGTCCGAAGGAAGGGTGAGCAGCACGGTTGTTTTACCATCAAGCGCCGGCAGCACTTTGCTCGCCAGGCCTGATACTGCAATCGGTTCGGCAGCGGAAGCTGCCTTCGCTTTGATAACGGCCGGCTTCGGCGACCATTCCGACCACGGTGATGACGACGTTCGCCTGAATCTAACTCTATAGGTTCCAAATGCCTTCACGGTAATGTCGTTGCCGGTGTAGGAAATGATGGACGAAGCGATAACAATCGTATTCGTGGACCCTGTGCGTTTCGCGATAAGCACTCCGTCTTTCTGCCATTCGTAGGCATAGAACCCGGCGGTGATGCCAATCTTCGTATTAATAGCCTGGCCCGCACAGAACTCGGACTGCTGGAAAAACACGAGCGGATTCGCTTTGTGCATGTCGTTCAGGTATGGCATATAGTCCGGCTCCTGCCAATGGTTGTACCATACGGCATGGCCGAGCGTGGGATAAAGGGTGTAGCGTATGTCGGCGCCGATTTCCTTCATGCGGGTAAGGTTGTATTGCGCCGTGGCGGGCGACGGTTCAACGTCTTTACCACCTGTGGCAAACCAGATGGGTATATGAACAAAGGCGGTTCTGTTGCTGGTGGATCCTGCGCCGGCAGAGGGTATGATCTTCGCAATGCGCTGCGGAAGGATGGATGCCGCGCGCCAGGTACCAAAGGCTCCGCCCGACAAGCCGTTCAGCGCCACGCGGTCGATGTCGAGCCGCGCATACTTTGCGATCGAATCTATCATGGCGAACAACGCAGTGTATTTGGTGGTGGACACGGTGTACCAGTTGTCCCAGCAGTCGGTACGCGACAATAATTGCGGATACACCAGGAAGCCATCGAATTTACCGGCATCGGCGGCGTCTTTGAACAGTTTGCCGCCGAGTTGCAACTGTTTCTCGTTGTTGTAAATACCATTGTTGGTGCTGCATCCCACTTCACCCGCACCGTGCAAAAACACCATCACCGGGAACTTTTTGGTGGTGTTGGTGGTGTATGTTTTGGGGAACTTCACCCTGAACACCAGCTTGTTGCCGCCAATGTTGATGAAATACGCCTTGAAGGAGGACGCATCCCAGGTAGAGGTGCCCGTGCTTACGCCGCTGGTGGGCGTGCTTACCCATTTCTGAACGCCCAGCCGGTTGGTATCCGGCCGTTGCGACGAGCCGTACGCTTTTGTTTTGTCGTACCGCACAATGGGGTCCGCGGGGTTGAATACGTTTTGGGCAAAGCCGGATATGGCCATAATTAGGGCCGTTAGGGTAAGCAGTAGAATTGTCTTCATGTGTTTAACAATATGCCGTTTGTGTTATAGTGATAGCATGGTAATCAAGCTAACCGTTCATCAGCTTTAAGGGGTTGGGACCAGCAGTTGTAACATCAGATATTGCGTAACACAGGGAGTTCGTCAAGGAAGATTGGAACCCGAAAAACGCGGAGACATTAAAATACGATTAAAAATACGATAATTTATGATTCGCGGATGCGCGCGGTCAATATTCGGTGATTTTTTGTCGAAAAAGTACTGCAGGGGGACCGGCGGGTGGCGTTTTAGCGGCTTACACCCGTATATAAATCTTCTTTTTATCGAGCCACCAGCCTACGCTCCAGCAAACCAGCATGAAACTGATGGCAAAGAGCAGCGACCCAAAGGGGCCGGGGGCGATAACCTGGAAGAAGGAGGCATTGATCCACTCCAGGAGGTTCTGGTTGGGCGATGCCTGGATGAGGTACAAGATGATCAGCAGCAGTTCCGAAAGGATGTAAATGAACAAAGGGTTCTTGCCCAGGATGGTGAAGAACTTCGTCCACCGGCTCTCTGCCTGGTTACGCAATTCAACGATGTAAATGAGGGCGGCGATGATGTGGAGATCGATGCCGGTGGTGAGGAGCACAAAAGGGCTCGTCCATAACTTCTTATTGATAGGGAACCAGGAATTCCAGACCAGGGCGAGCAGGATGAGGGCGCCTCCTGCCAGAAATAGTTTGGCGATGGTTTCATGGTTCTTTCCATTCTTGCGGATAAAGATCCCGGCGTAATAACCGATGACTACGTTTACGATGGCAGGCAGTGTTCCCAGCAGGCCTTCCGGCTCGAATGCCACGCCCTCGCCATGATACAGGTGTTTTTCGCCAAAGATGTACATATCCATCAGCGAGCCGGTATTCGTGAGCATTGCATAGGGATCATTGTGAGTGTCGAATGCGAGCAGCAGCAGCCAGTACCCCACCAGCAGCACAACGCTTACGGCAATCACCGTGCGAACCGACAAATACCTTACCAGCAGCGAAGCAAAAAGATAGCACAAAGCGATGCGTTGCAGCACGCCCATCACCCTGGTTTCAGAAAATGGACGAAGCGCGAGGTGCCCTTCCCGCATCATGAAAAAAGGAAACCAGTACATGAGAAAGCCGATCACGAATATGAGCAGCGTTCGCTTAAATATTTTGAGCAGAAAGGCGGAATTTGTCATGGCCGCCAGCTTATCTGCCGAAAAGCTCATGGCGTTCCCCACTGCAAAAAGAAAGGAAGGGAACACGAGGTCGGTGGGAGTGAACCCATGCCATGCGGCATGTGAAAAAGGGCCGAAGGGGGTGGCGCCGCTGCCGGGCGAGTTGACAATAATCATAAAACATATTGTCATGCCGCGGAACACGTCGAGCGCGAGGAAACGGTTAGACGCTTTGATAGTGTTCAGAATTAAACGGTTATTGAAATATCGGGTTGCTGCATCTTCAAAAAACTTTATGAATGTAGTGATTTTTAACCAGTGAGATACTTTGTTTTAAGTATATTAGGCCAAATAATGCCTGCTACCCTCCTTCGATCCGAAAGTTGAATCCATTTCCAGTCGAGCAATCTATCACCCCCTGAAAGGAAACTTTTATTAACACCTAAACTAATGGTTATGGCCCAAACTGCGCCCTTCCTGAAACGGAACTGGTTACCTCTCGTGCTGTTGCTGGCAGGTATTGTTCTGGTTTCTTTTAAGCCGATCTTCTCCATCATCTCTCCTGTAAAGCTGGAACTCCAGATTCAGAGCCCGCCGGTTATCATGCCCGCGGTGTATAAGGTTTACAGCAATGAAAATGCAATGGAGGGCAAATACAGCCTCTTCAAAATGCTGGTTACCAACACGAGCAGCAACAAGGCAACCGATGTGGAAGTTGCTTATCAGATCCCGAATTACACCGAGAAGAAAACGATCATGAAGATACCGGTGATCCTTCCGGGCCAGTCGGTAGTGGTCAACTGTTATCCTTCGTTCCAGGACAAAATAGTGGAAAAGACAACATCATCGAGAGAACAGGTGAACATCTGGGTTACCGGAAGCAATATCAAAGACATCGAACAGAACTTCGCAATAGACATCAAAGGGCGCAACGAGTTTCTGTACAGCAACATCCCTTCCGACGAGATCAGAACGGCCGGTGAATATTTCGACAACATGCCGCTCCTTTCCTGCTTCGTTACTCCCGAGGACCCTATCATCAAATATTTCACACAGAAGATACAGGAGAAAGTGCTGAAAGGGGAAACAGCCGCGGTAACCAATAAGGAACAGGAAGGCGTGCGCTTTCTAACCGGTATTTATTACGCAACACTTGTGAGCCACATGGTGTACAGCGGCACCAGCGGTGTGCCCGCCAAAATAGACGATGTGTCGTCGCTGATCCAAAGCATACGCCTGCCGCGCGAGGTGATTACCGGTAAAACCGGATTGTGCATTGAACTCACGCTTTTGTATGCCAGCATCATGATGAATGCAGGCATGGATCCTATTATTTATTTGATACCCGGCCACGCCTATCCCGGGTTCCGCATGAATGGAAATTATTATGCAATCGAATCGACCGGCATTGGCGGCGAAGGATTGGGAGGAAGCATGACCACCGAGCAGGCATTTAAAACAGGCATGAAAAACCTCCAGGAATTTTTTCAGTATGCAGCCACCGGCGACGACCGCTACCAGATAGTGGATGTACGCGAAAGCATCCGCAAGGGCGCCGTGGCCATGGAGCTGAAAGACGACAGCTACCTGCGGCAAAAAATTGATGAGATTGCACGCGCCTTCGATCCTAACTACCGCGTAGCCGCGAACCAGCAGCCGGCGAACTATGCCAATACACAACAGAACAACGATGGCAACGGTAATGGCAATGGCGGGAACACCAACACAGACAATAAT
>CBIGXK010000061.1:0-14051 GCA_966193805.1 uncultured bacterium
ATCTCACCGTGCTTGGCTATGGCATGGGTAATTACAAGGATAATAAAATGCAGAAGCTTGCCGATAAAGGAAATGGCAATCACGCTTATATCGACAACCTGTCGGAAGCAAAAAAAGTGCTGGTGAACGAGTTTGGCGGAACACTGTTTACCATTGCTAGAGACGTAAAGTTACAGGTGGAATTCAACCCCGCAAAAGTGCAGGCTTACAGGTTGATTGGTTATGAGAACCGAATGTTGAACAAAGAAGATTTTAACAATGATGAAAAAGATGCCGGCGAAATTGGCAGCGGCCACACCGTTACCGCGTTGTATGAAATAATTCCGGTGGGCGTAAAAGATAAGTGGATCGAAAAAACAGATGCACTTAAGTATCAGAAAAAACACACGCCGGTAAACCGTAATACGGATGAGATGATGACGATTAAATTCAGGTACAAAGCACCCGATGGCGACAAGAGCCGGTTGATCGAATATCCTGTAAAGGCGAACCTGAGGGAAGAAAGTGAGTTGTCTTCCAATTTCCGCTTCGCCATCGCAGTGGCGGAATTTGGGATGCTGGTGTCGGATTCTGAGTTTAAGCAGGCATCGAAATATTCGCACGCGGCAGCGTTGGCGGCCGGCGCACTGGACGAGGACGCAGAAGGATACCGCAGGGAATTCATTGATCTGGTTAAAAGAGCCGATGACCTGGCGCATCGCTGACTCCCTGATCCTGAGCATTAAACGTCTAAAATACATTTACAATTAAAAAACGCGGGCAATTTCGCTTCGGCAGCAGGATTCTTCGTTGAAATATTCGTAATTTAAGCCACTAAACGAGAGTCTTGCTGCAGATATGAACTTTTTCAAAAGAAAGAAATTACTCACGGTTGCCGCCCTGGTTGCACTTACAATTGTCCTCGTTCATTTTACGTCTTCGGAGAGGTTAGTGGACTACAGCACCGATGTGAAGCCGATCATTAACAGTAAATGCATTACGTGTCACGGCGGCGTGAAGGCGAAGGGCGGATTCAGCCTGCTGTTCAGGGAAGATGCGCTGGCCAAAACCGAGTCGGGCAAATATGCCATCGTTCCCGGCAAGCCCGATGAAAGTGAAATGATCCGGCGCATCAACTATAATGATCCGGAAGAGAGAATGCCGTACAAACACGAACCGTTAAGCAAGGAAGAAATATCGATCCTGACGCGGTGGGTCCGCCAGGGAGCAAAATGGGGCGATCATTGGGCCTACCTGCCGGTAAAGCCGGTAGAAGTGCCGTCTGTCGACAACGACTGGGTCATCAATGATGTGGACCGTTACATCTACAACAAGCTTCAAGAAATGGAACTCGAGCCGTCGGCGATGGCCGACAAACCCACGATTCTGCGAAGAGTGAGTCTTGATGTCATTGGCATGTATCCTTCTTCCCCGGTTGCTAAAAAATTCCTGTCGAACAACAACGGGAACGCGTATGAGGAATTAGTCGATTCACTGCTTGCATCGCCGCATTTTGGAGAACGCTGGGCGACAATGTGGCTCGACCTTGGGCGGTATGCCGACAGCAAGGGTTATGAAGCCGATCACAACCGCGACATCTGGAAGTACAGGGATTGGGTGATTAAAGCGTACAATGAAGACAAACCTTATGATGTTTTTTTAAAAGAACAGATAGCCGGTGATCTCCTTCCCAACCCCACCGATGCGCAATACATTGCTACCGCGTTCAACCGGAATACGATGACAAATGATGAAGGCGGCACCAACAACGAAGAATTCAGGACGGCAGCGGTGCTCGACAGGGTCAACACCACCTGGGAAGCAGTACTGGGCACCACCTTCTCCTGCGTGCAATGCCACAGTCATCCTTACGATCCTTTCCGGCACGACGAATACTACAGCTTCGTGGCTTATTTCAACAATTCGAGGGATGAGGACCTGTATCCCAATGAATTTCCTTATTTAAGATCGTACGATAAGGAACAGTTGTCGAAACTTGACAAAGTAGTGAATTGGGTAAAGGAACAAGGATCGCCGGAGTCTGCAAAAGCGGTAAAATTATTTTTGAAAACATGGCAGCCGGTGGTGAATACATCAACTGCGGCAGATTCCATTAGGAACGGTTACATCAGCGGTAATAACGGCGAGCTGGGCCTGCATAATCGTTCCGGTTTCTTCTTCCGGAACATTGACCTGAAAAATGTGCAGCAGGTGATGTTGCGAATATGGTCGAAGGCGGGCGGAGATATCGTTGTTCACTATGATGATGAAAAGGGCCCGGTAATCGGTAAGGTGAACATTGGTGCGACGGATGAAAAAAAGTTGATTGTTTTCCCGGTAACCGCCGACGATCAAAAACATGACCTCTATTTTTCCCTTAATAATAGCGGAAAGCCCGCAAGGGCCAGGGATCTTTTTGTGGTGGAATGGGTGGCGTTCATGGAAGCGTTTCCGGGGAAAGGCAAAGCGGGATATGAAGAATACAAGAAAATGTATTGGGATCTTTTGAATACAAAAGATGTGGAAACAACGCCGGTAATGGTAGAAAATCCCCCTTCAATGATGAGGAAAACACATGTCTTCGAAAGAGGCAACCGGCTTACCTTGGGCAAGGAAGTGAAGCCGCATGTTCCGAAGTCGCTGGCCTTTGCCATGCCCGCCAATGCGCCCGCCGACCGAAGGGGCCTTGTCATGTGGCTCACGGACAAACGCAACCCGCTTGTTTCGCGCACGATGGTCAACCGTGCATGGGAGCAACTGTTTGGTACCGGCATCGTGGAAACGGTAGAGGATTTTGGAACGCAGGGAAGTCTGCCCACGCATCGTGAACTGCTGGATCACTATGCCTGGAAATTTATGAACGATTATAAATGGAGTTTTAAGAAACTGGTGAAGGAACTGGTGATGAGTGCCACCTACCGCCAGCGCTCGAATACGAATGAGGAGTTGAAAGAAAAAGATCCGGCCAATCATTATTATGCCAGAGGTCCGCGGCTACGGCTGGGAGCGGAGCAACTGAGGGATCAGCACCTCTGCATCAGTGCGCTCATGAGCGATAAAATGTACGGCCCGGGAGTAATGCCGTGGCAGCCGGAAGGAATTTGGAGCAACCCGTACAATTCCGAGAGCTGGAAGGTGAGCAAGGGTGAAGACAAGTACAGGCGTTCGGTGTACACCTACATCAAAAGAACCGGTACATATCCTTCCATCATCAGCTTCGACGGTACACCGCGCATCGCGTGCACGCCGAGGCGCATCAGCACCAACACACCGTTGCAGGCGTTGGTAACGCTGAATGATTCCGCATTTCTCGACATGGCTGCTCATTTCGCGCAGCGAATGAAGAAAGAGGCAGGTGACGACGTGAACAAACAAATTGCGCATGGCTATGAGCTCATGCTGTTCAGGAAAATACCTGCGGAGAAACTTGTCGTGCTGAGAAATTTGTATGATGAAGCGCTAGCGTCATTCAAAAAAGACGATTCCGCCACCATAAAATTTGTTGTGAACACCGGAGAAGATGACGATAAAGAAGAAAATAACATTGCAGTGAGTGATGAAATGCGAAAGCAGGCAGCATTGAAAGTGGTGGCCAATGCCATGATGAACCTGGATGAAGTAATTACAAAAAATTAACGCATGACCCGGAAAGATCTGCATATACAAAAACTGGTGAAAGAAGCGCAGGCTCATGCACTGCAGGCGCATACGCGCAGGCATTTTATTAAAGAAAGCGCGATGGGCCTCGGCGCACTGGCGATGGGTGCACTCCTCGGCAATTGCTCAGGCCGCAGCAGCTCTCCCGGATACAAAGTGGCCTTCGACGCCGCGCATCCGCTCCTGCCCAAGCCGCCCCAATTTCCCGGTAAAGCAAAAAGTGTGATCTTTTTGCATATGGCAGGTGCGCCGTCGCAGCTCGAGCTGTTCGACTTTAAACCGGAACTCACGAAAATGAACGGCATGGACTGTCCACAGTCTTTCCTGGAAGGGAAACAGTTTGCCTTCATTACGGGTGTTCCGAAAATGCTGGGACCGCAGGCCACCTTTAAGCAAAGGGGGGAAAGCGGTGCCTGGATCAGCGATCATCTTCCGCACTTCTGTACCATTGCCGACGAAGTGTCTTTTTTGAAGGGTATGACCACCGACCAGTTCAACCACGCCCCGGCGCAGTTGCTGGTGCATACCGGATCACCGCGTATAGGCCGGCCGAGCATTGGTAGCTGGGTTACTTATGGATTGGGAACAGAGAACCAGAACCTTCCGGGATTTGTTGTACTCACCAGTGGCGGCAATAACCCCGATGCAGGAAAGACAGTATGGGGAAGCGGCTTTTTACCCTCCGTTTACCAGGGCGTGCAGTGCAGGTCGGAAGGCGACCCGGTACTGTTCATCAATGATCCCGACGGCATGAGTCGCGATCTGAGGAAAGCCTCTATCGATGCCATCAACGACGTCAACAGGCAGGAGTACAAAGAATATGAGGATCCTGAAATTTTATCGAGGATATCGCAATATGAAATGGCTTACAGGATGCAGATCACCGCGCCGGAAGTCATGAACATCAATAATGAACCCGCATACATACACGAAATGTACGGCACGAAACCGGGTGAAACGTGTTTCGCGAACAATGTGCTGCTGGCCAGGAGGCTCGTGGAAAAAGGCGTCAGGTTCGTGCAGTTGTTCGACTGGGGATGGGATGCACACGGCGACGGCGCCTACAACGCGCTCAACCTGGGTATATTGAATAAATACCGGTCCATCGACAAGGCGATGACGGCCTTGATACTCGATCTCAAGCAAAGGGGCCTGCTGGAGGAAACACTCGTGGTGTGGGCAGGCGAGTTCGGCCGTACGCCAATGCAGGAACGCCGCAATGGCACGGTGAACCCTTACCTGGGCCGCGATCATCATACGGATGCTTATACCATCTGGATGGCCGGAGGCGGTATCAAAAAAGGATTCAGCTACGGACAAACTGATGAAATTGGTTACACTACCGTGAGCGGCAAGACGAGCAGTTTTGATGTACAGGCAACGATATTGCATCAACTGGGGTTCAACCACGAAGAATTTACCTACGACTACCAGGGCCGTCCGTTCCGCCTCACGGATGTATCGGGCAGGGTCATTAATGAGATTCTTGCATGAGGTACAAAGAAAAGCCGGCAAACTGCAAACGGCAATCCGCAATTTTGTTTGCGCTGGTTAAATTTGGTTTGACAAAGCTTTGCGTGTTGTCCACCCCCGGCGCTTCGCGCCACCCCCGCCAGCGGGGGAAACGCTTTGCACACTCTTCGCGGCTTTGCACACTCTTCGCGGCTTTGCGCACCTCTTCGCGGCTTTGCGAGACTCGCAGGCATTGCCCATTGCCCATTGCCCATTGCTCTTTGCCCATTGCCGCTTGCCCATTGCCGCTTGCCGCTTGCCGATTGCTCTTTGCCCATTGCCGCTTGCCCTTTGCCGCTTGCCCTTTGCCGCTTGCCGCTTGCCGCTTGCCCATTGCCCATTGCCCATTGCCCTTAACCAAATAAATCATCAGTAAACTACAACCTTCTCCCCCTCATGTTTCTCCAGATATTTTTTGACTTAGCCGGAAGACTGCATCCTGCCCTCGTTCATCTACCCATCGGCATACTCTTACTCGCTTGCTGCTTCGAGTTGCTGGCCGGTGGAAAAAAATTCTCTTTCCTGCAACCTGCCATCCGGCCGATGATGTTCTGGGGCATGGTGGCCGCGGTGCTGTCGGCGCTCTCGGGACTGGCACTCGCCGCCGAGGATGATTACACCGACGATATCGTCAACACCCATCAATGGGTGGGCATTTCACTCGCCGTGATAGCCATCATTCTCTATATCCTGTACCGGCGCAGCGTAAACCGGAAACTCGTTAAAACTTTCTCCCTGATCACGCTGTGCCTGGTGTTCGTGACCGGCCACCTGGGCGGCTCGATAACACATGGCGAGGGCTTTATTACAGCGGCATTCGACGGCTCAGAAGAAGCCACACCTATTAAACCAATACCCGACATTCAAAATGTCATGGCATATAACGGAGTGGTGCAACCGATATTTGAAGCGCGATGCTACCGATGTCACAGCGAAAGCAAACAGAAAGGCAAGCTGCGGCTCGACAACCAGGAGTTCATCCTGAAAGGCGGCAAAAGCAAAAAAACGATCGTAGCGGGCAAGCCCGAAGAAAGTGAGCTGATACAACGCCTGCTGCTGCCGCTCGAAGACGACGATCACATGCCCCCGAAAGGAAAACCGCAATTGTCGAAAGAACAGATACAATACCTGCAATGGTGGGTCGGCACGGGCGTGGATTTTCAGAAAAAGGTGGGCGACCTGCCTCAAACAGAAGCCATCAAACCGGCACTGCTTGCCCTGGAAGCAGGAAGTGCAACGCCCGAAGAACAAATGGCGGGCATTCCCGATGAACCGGTTGTTGCAGCCGACACAGCAACCATCGCAAAACTCAGCCGCGCCGGTGTCGCCCTGCTGCCGGTGGCAAGGGAAAGTAACTATCTCTCCGCCAACTTTGTGACCGCGGGAAAGAAGGCAGAAACGCTGATCGATGAATTGATACCCCTGAAAAAACAACTGGTGTCGCTAAAACTCGACGGAGCAAACGTGCACGACAGCACGCTGAAAAAAATCGCACAGCTAAGCGCCCTTCGGAACCTGCAGATCAGTCATACACCGGTTACAGACGAAGGCATCAGATACCTGGCGCAACTTCAGGAACTGCGATCGCTTAACCTGGTAAACACGGAAATTACCGCACGCGGACTGGAGAAACTGCGGGACAACAAGGAAATAAAAAATATCTACCTGTACCAAACAGGCGTCAAAGAAGCCGATATGGCGCGCCTGAAAACCATCTTTCCAAAGTCGCAGCTTGAGTTCGGCAACTACACCCTGCCGATGCTCGCCACCGACACGACAGAAGTGAAATTTTAGTCTGCCGCTAGTCTTGTTTCGCTATCACGGACTTCCACTGCTCCTGCATCATCTTCAGGTCCAGCCATATCTTCTTCAATCCCGAAAACTGTACTCCCTCATCCAACGCCTTTTCAAATTTGTGCTGTAAATCGTGAATCTGTTTCTCCAGCTCAGCTTGTTTAGACGGTTCCATCGTGCGAATCTTTTGTTAGTTTATTTCGCCTGTTCAATCGTTGTGCCGGGGCCTATTTTGCTGAAAAAAAGTCTGGTCCCGGCGCAGCGTTGCAAAAAATAAATGAAAAAATTTCAGTTGGCGATATTCATTTTAAATTCGGAGAATGGGCGGCAATGACACAATAGCAACAAGGCGACTGGAAATAGTAAAAATCATCAGCGAGGCGCCGGAAACAAGATCGTTCGTGTTCAGGGAAGGCCACGACAAAATCAAATACAGGGCCGGTCAGTTCCTAACGTTCCTCTTCCGCGGGCGCCACGGGAGGGAAGTGCGAAGAAGCTATTCTATTTCTTCCTGCCCCGATCTGAACGAACCCTTAGCGGTAACAGTCAGGCGAATTCCAAACGGTGAGATATCACGTGTATTAATGGAGAGAACAAGGGCGGGCGACTTCCTCACTACCATCGGCCCATCGGGATTCTTCATTCTTCCCGAAAACATGAGCGGCGTGCGCAGGATCGTTTTCGTGGCGGCGGGAAGCGGCATCACCCCGGTTTTCTCTTTACTCAAATCAGTACTGCATTCTCACCCCGCCGTCGGGGTTCTTTTGCTGTACAGCAACCGGAACGTCAAAAACACCATCTTCCACCGGCAACTGCACGAGCTGCACGAGGTGTTCAAAGAACGGTTCGCAATAGAATACCTGTTCAGCAGCTCGCACGACCTGTCCAGGTCGAGGCTGACGCCCGAGGCGCTCCGGGGGATGCTGAATACCTACCGGATCGACAACTTCAGCGACACGCTTTTCTACGTGTGCGGCCCCGGCGATTACATGAGGATGGTGAGCATAGCGCTCGTTAGTTTCGGGGTGCCGCAAAAAAACATTAAGAAAGAGGTTTTTCACATACAGCGCCCCGCCCTCGTTCCGGCTCCCCCCGATACAGAGGAACACACGGTGCACCTCAAAATGGGGGGCGAAGCGTTCGCATTTGGGGTACGCTACCCCGTTACCATTTTGCAGGCGGCCAGGCTGCAGCAGGTGCCCATACCCTACAGTTGCGAAAACGGCCAGTGCGGCACCTGCGTGGCCAAATGTTTGCAAGGACAGGTATGGATGTCGCGCAACGATGTGTTGCTCGATGAAGAGATTGCTGATGGACTGGTGCTGACCTGTACCGGGTTCCCGGTTTCAGGTGACGTTGTACTTAAAATATAATCTTCCAATATGAGAAGTTCCATTCAGATCAAGGGGCACCCGTTGCATCCCATCCTGGTTTGTTTCCCGATTGCCTTTTACACCGCTACGCTGCTGTTCGACATTCTTGCGGTAACAAGCGACCCTTCTTTTTTGCATACTGCATTTTACATGAACCTGCTGGGGATCGTTACGGCGGTGCTGGCGGCTATACCAGGGTTCATCGATTACCTGAAAACTGTGCCTCCCAAAAGCAGTGGCAGGAAAAGAGCTGCAAAGCACGGCATCCTGAATTCATCGGCGCTTCTTCTTTTTATCGTTGCGTTTATCATCAGGCTATCGTATGATGTTCCTGAACCTGCCATTGTTATACCCCTGGATATTATAGGCTTTGTTCTCACCCTTATTGCAGGATGGCTCGGCGGCACGCTGGTATACCGCAACCAGATCGGGGTTGACATTCGCTACGCAGATGCCGGCAAGTGGAAAGAAGAACACATCCATGGAACAGACGGAGAAATTGAAGTGGGCGCAACGGGCGACCTGGAAACGAACCAGATGAAGCTGCTGCATATTGCGGGGAGAAGGATAGTGCTCGGCAAAACAGACAATGGATACGTTGCGTTCCACGACTCCTGTACGCACAGAGGGGGATCGCTTGCGGCTGGATCGATGATCTGCGAAACGGTCCAATGCCCCTGGCACGGCTCGCAGTTCAGCGTAAAGGACGGCACCGTAAAAGCCGGGCCGGCAAAAATGCCGATTTCAGTTTACCCCGTCAGTGAAAGAAACGGCAGGATCTACGTTTTGCTGTAACGCAATAGTTCCGGCATCTCAATAAGCCTCGCAAATTTACATTGGGATGCAAACGATCCGTCACCTACTTTTGTATGAACCACCCCTACGCAAAACAATGAATAAATCAGGTCCAATTGTTATTATTGACGATGACACGGATGATCAGGAATTATTGCGGGAGCTCTTTTCAGACCTTAAACTGAACAACGAAGTCTGCATCTTCCCTGACGGGGAATCTGCCATTGAATTCCTCAGCACATCCGACGTACATCCTTTCCTCATTGTATCCGACATTAAAATGCCGAAGATGGACGGCTTTGAATTGAGAAATCTCCTTTCCGGTATTTCTGAAACATTACGGTTAACGCCATTCGTCTTTTTTACAACGGGCAGCACGCCACAGGTGCTCAATCATGCTTACTCGCTTTCTGTGCAAGGAATATTTCAGAAACCCGTGAGGTATGCCCACTGGAAAGAAACGGTGCAGAATATTATACAATATTGGAGCTCCTGTATGACACCGGCCTGAAGTTCCTGGCAATTACCACAATACCACCGGCCAATAAGATAATGGTCGTTAGCAGCATTACTCTGTCCAGCGGTGTAACCGGCGTGCCGGCAAATGAATGTACCTGCCCCGACAGCACCGGCGCCGCCCAATAAAACGGCAAACTGCGCTCCTTCCCGGCGTGGGTGATGTATTCAACTTTCGCTTGTTGGAGGGCAACGTCGGATGGCATTCCCTTAGCCAAATATTTATAGTAGAGCTCGCATAGTTGATAGGACGACTGATCATCCACCGACCACAAATTGACGGTTGCTGAGGGAACGCCCACTTCGGCAAAGGCGCGGTTGAAACTGAATATTCCTTCCCCTTCATAAAGTTTGCCGCGGCCGGTTTCGCAGGCATTTAATATAATCATGCGGGTGGCGGGCGATTGCAGCGCCAACAGGTCGGAGAGATGCAGGGCCGAATCGGCAAAATAAATTACCGGATCACCGGCACTGCTTTTTTCAGCAGCGTGGGTGTAGAGCTGTACAATGCTGAAGCCGGAATATTTGTCGAGAAACTGACGCCTCGTGGCAGACTTGCCGATGAGGGTAACGGCAGGATCAAAAAAGCCGGCCAGTTGTTTCAGAGAGGCATCACTTCCTGGCAGCCCCGGCAAACCGAGGTAAGAAGGAAACACCACCGGCGCCACACCGAGAAACCGGAACGCCGGCTCGTGAGGTTTCCGATCAAAATCATAAAGAAGAAACCGGGCTGAATACGAATAGCTTATGGCGTGCGATTGAATAAAATATTCCGGCGCCGACTGATTCATCTTTACCACCAGTGGTTCAAAGGGAAAGTAGTATCCGTCGGGTGAAATGATCAGTGGTTGGTCGGGAAGCCGCAGGTCATGAAAGAGTTCGTGGTATAATTGCTGAGAAGTTTCGGCGAACGCCGCAAAGTGAGTATTCAGTTTCGAATAATCCGACAAATATTCCATAAAGCGCCGCGACAGGTCATCGTACTTCTCCTTATTCATTTTCTTCATGGCTACGGCATCACCGGTTGCGAAGAAAACGTACACGGCACTATCGCCCGAAAATATTTCAAGCAGCGAGCGGCCGTCATCCTTCAGTTTTTTTTGGATCACCTGCAATTCAAAGTGTTCCGGGTCGGAAACATTCTTCCAGTCAATAATATTTTTCGATGCCGCCACCTGGTCCCTTTCGCGGCTCAGGGTGTAGATCGTTTGATGGATCTCTACGATCTTTTCTGTGGAAAGCGAGGAATCGCCCAACTGATATTTCAACGTGGCCAACCTGCTGTTGATGCCCGCCTCCCGCAACTGTTCCTCCCTGTCCATCCTGCTGTTCCTGATTATCTGGTCGTTGAGCAGCACCGCCCTGCTCTTTTCAAAAAAATAGAACGCGGCCGCGGGATCGCCGGCTTCCATGCTGGCGGCAATCGCATGTTCGTAGATAGTGCGGGCATTTTTTCGCCACTGCAGTTTCGACTGTATCTCGCGCTGGCCAAGCTTTACCCTTGCCAGCGCCTGGTCGGCCACGCGGTATATTCTTATCGCCTCTTTCAACGAGGCCGTATCATGCAGGGCGCGGTACCGGTAAAGATAGGCGTCGCCTTTATCACGGATAAGGTTGATGATGTATTGAATCTTTGGGCTGCCGGTAAACTGATCCTGTGGAAGATCGAGGAAGCTGTTCTCATCGCGGGTGCCGGCAAATGTAAATGCACGTTCAAAAAAATGAAACGACGAATCGAACCTTCCCTGCTTCGCATATGCTATGGCAATATTGCTCATAATATTTGCGCTCGCAGATTTATCCATTTCAAGCTCCAGCTCGCTAACCGTTTGGCGCCGCATGGCTTCGCCGTAAAAGTGCAGCGCCATCTTCTGGTCGTTCAGGTGGTAAGAATACACATAACCGATATTCGACAAGGTTTGCTTGCATCCGAAAGGATCGTTATTGAGCTCATTGCACCGGAGCGATTTGTGAAGGTCGGCCAGGGCAGCTTTGTAGGCCGACTGGTTAATGCGAACATGTGACAACTGGTTGTAAAACGCCCCGCAAAGCCGGGCGAGTCCCTTCGCAGTAAAATTGGCAATCTTATTATTCAGCTCCTCCTCGGCCTTTTCCAATCTTCCCAGTTCGATCAGTGCATTGATCCGGAAACTGAAAAAATTGGTCATAAAACTGATGCTGTCGCTTCCATCGACATATCTGGCGGTAAGCGCTTCGCCGGTAGCCGCATCGTTCAAACATCTTTCATAATCTCCCACATCAAAATCGAAGCTCACTCTTTCCCAAAGATTGTAGATCACGCTGCGGTCGACGGCATTATATGAGAGCGCCCATCGGATGCAACTGTCGACGGCCATCATTTTATCACTCACCCGGTGAAGGGAATCGTAAAAGATCGTCAGGTAGTGATACATGCGGATCATCAACGGCACATTGCTGTATGATGGCGTCAGGCTGCTGAGTAAATCGATCGACGAGGCGGTGAACGCTGCCGCATCGCCGAAGTTATTGGACAGGTAATGCAGGGCGCCGATGCGCTGGAGCAGGAACACCCGGACGGAATCATCTTTCACCGGGCAATTCTTCAGGCGTTCGCTGGCAGGCAGCAGCTCGTTCAACTGATTCTCAAACGGAACCTCAGCATTTTTCAGTTCATTGATCCTCGCCTGCAGCCGAAGACGGTCGGGGCATTGTCCGTTTGAGCCGGACGAGATAACCATCAATACTACAACACACAATATGCTTGCCCTTAGCCGCATTTTTAAAAGTTGATGTACCGGTTGTGCATGGTCACATTACTGCTGGCTGCGGGCGCATTGAGCACGCTGCCCATCACCGCCAGATGCTCATCAACCAAAAACCGCCGTCCCGCCAGGTTCAGCCTGAAAGCCAGTTTGCCCGAAACCACCGGCGTCGCAAACGAGGAACCGGAAACAGGAATTCTTTGGTCGATGAAGGGAACAGTGTAGTAGCAGTCGCATGAATCCTGCTGATCATTAAGAACGCCAAGCGTAACATAATTCTCTGAATAGTTCTGGTAGTAGCAGGGCATGCCCGGGCTGCTGAAACCTGTAACGGATATCACGTTGAATTTCCGTTGATCGAGTGCATTACAGGCGGGGAAGAACAGGTGGCCGGTGTTCAACAAATTATTGGCGTTGAGCTGGTGAAAGCAGTCGGGCGATTTGTGCTCAAGTGTATCATTGCCCGCGGCGGCAACGAGCGGTATGGAATCGCGCATCGCCTTTTCCAGGTAGGCGTCGAGCGCCTCGTTACGTTCACCATAATAGCCCATGCTGGCGTTGATCACTGTTGCTTTTTGCTGTATTGCATAGCTGAGGGCGCAAATGAAGTCGAACAGTGTTCCGCTGCCGGTGTCGTCGAGCGCTTTGAGCGCCAGGATACGCGGCAGTTCTTTGGAGCCGCTCTCTTTAAAGTAGGCGTTCATGGCAATTGACGCCACAGCCGTGCCGTGCCTCATCACGTGGTTGTCGGAAAAGTTAGCAGGATCCAGGCCGGTGATGAACCTGCGGGATCCTTTTTTGCGTTCGTAGATGATGTTTTTCTTAACCCCTTCATCGAGATACGCGGTGTCGATACCGGTATCGATAATAGCGATAACGGCGTCATCAGAAACTTTCACCGCAGTAGGAAAACGAAGCCGTGATCCTTTGAGCAGCGGGCTGGGAATATTTCTCGGATCAGCTACCTTGTCGTTATTGGTAAACGCCTCGAAGGGATCGCCCTGCACTTTTGTTTTAGGAGCCGGCGGCTTTGGGCTGGGAACCGTAATGCCGGAGCTATCGGTAACAATATCTGCGGTGATGTTCCAGAGCAGGGAGTCGTCGCAATTGCAATCGTATTCCCTGATGTTAGTGATCACGAAGTCGCGGTCCAGCTTCAGCGAGTCAACGATGTAGTGATACAGGTAATATTTTACAGGGTTGACGATCGAATCCCTTGGCGACAATTGCTTTTCACGGTTTACAGAGATGATTTCATTGCGGAGCCTGCTAAAAACTGCCTGTCTTTGCTCGGCGTTTGTGCCGGGTTTGAATACCGACACCCAGTTCACCCATTTATGAATGGTGTCGCGCTGGTTACCGGTTTGTTGGTCGAGTGCGCCGTTCTTACCCCAACAGCCACTGATCAGAGCGGGGATAGCTGCGAGCAGCAGCAATCCTAATCCTTTCGGAAATGTTTGC
Organism: uncultured bacterium; assembly: GCA_966193805.1. Taxonomy (GTDB): domain Bacteria; phylum Bacteroidota; class Bacteroidia; order Chitinophagales; family Chitinophagaceae; genus Flavitalea. The sequence goes on from CBIGXK010000061.1 coordinate 13,832, forward strand.
ATATAGAGAAATTGTTTAAACTGCTTTAAAGCTGATCCAGCAGTTCCTTCGCCGCCTGGTCGTTTTGAAGACCATCATCCACTACTTGCCGGAGCAGTGTCTTTGCTTTAGTTTCATCGCCTGGCAGATTTCTCTTCAACAAGGTTAGGGCCTGGTAAAATTTTCCGGGGTTGGCATACAAGCGCTTATCGCCGTCCAGGTCGGTGAAATAATGCAGCGC
>CBIGXK010000062.1:0-13840 GCA_966193805.1 uncultured bacterium
GTATTTTTAAGTTTTAACTTTTAACTTTTCATACGTTGAACCTGAAGTGCATTACATCTCCGTCCTGCACCAGGTATTCCTTTCCTTCGATGCGAAGCCTTCCGTTATCACGTGCTGCTGATTCCGAGCCGTAGCGAATAAAATCATCATAAGAGATCACTTCTGCCTTGATGAACCCTTTTTCAAAATCGGTGTGGATCACACTTGCCGCCTGTGGCGCTTTCCATCCTCGGTGTATTGTCCAGGCTCGCACTTCCTGAACGCCTGCCGTGAAATAAGTGTAGAGGTCAAGTAATTTATAAGCTGATGTGATGAGCCTGTTCAGCGCCGGTTCCTTCATGCCGTATTCGTCCATGAACAATGCGCGGTCGGCGGGATCTTCCATTTCCGCGATTTGCGCTTCGATCGAATTGTTCATGATGATCACTTCGGCGTTCTCTGCTTTAACTGATTCTTTCAACGTCTCTGAATATTTGTTGCCGGTGTGCATGGACGGTTCATCCACATTGGCTACATACAACACCGGTTTTTCGGTGAGCAGGAAAAGGTCGGCAACTGCCGGGCGCTCTTCTTTTGAAATACCGAGTTCGCGTATGTTCCTGCCTTTTTCAAGATGGGCCTTGCAGGTAAGGAGCACGTCGAGCTCCGCTTTCAGTTTCGGATCGTTGCGCGACTGTTTTTCTATGCGCGCAATTTTCTTCTCCACGCTTTCGAGGTCCTTCAGCTGAAGTTCCGTGTCGATAATCTCTTTATCGCTTACCGGGTTGATGGCGCCTTCATCGCGGAGGATATTTTCGTCTTCGAAACACCTGATCACATGAATGATGGCGTCCACTTCGCGGATGTTGGCGAGAAACTTGTTGCCCAGTCCTTCGCCTTTGCTGGCGCCACGCACGAGTCCGGCTATGTCAACGATCTCGATCTGCGTGGGCACGGTTCTGTTGGGGTTTACCAGCTCTGCCAGTTTATTGATGCGGCTGTCGGGCACGTCAACCAACCCAACGTTTGGTTCGATGGTGCAAAAACGGTAATTGCTGGCCTGCGCCTTTGCGCTGTTGCTCACTGCGTTGAACAGTGTTGATTTACCCACATTCGGTAGCCCTACGATACCTGCCTGTAATGCCATATTCGGTCAAAAATTTATTCAGGGCGCAAAAGTAGTTAAATATTGCCCAATGGTATTATTTGTATCAATCATTATCTTCAACGCTTATAATCCATTAAAATGGCATTAAGCAGGATCTGGTCGGCGTTTATCATTGTTGCAGTTGCTGTAGCCGCCATCAGGTGCTTTTTCTTTGGCGACACAGACATATTCACCTGGATGGTGATTGGCAAGGCTTCCGATCCTGCCAATCCGCTCAAAATGGACGGCATTATCGAAACCTGCTGGGTGGCGGTGGAAATCTGCCTGCGCCTGATCGGCATCCTTTCTCTTTTCATCGGGTTCATGAGCATCGCCGAAAGGGCAGGAGGCGTGAGGCTGCTCGCCAGGATCGTGGCTCCCTTCTTTACAAAACTGTTTCCGCAGCTACCGAAAGATCACCCTGCCATGGGCCACATGATCATGAACTTTTCCGCTAATTTGCTTGGACTCGACAATGCTGCAACGCCTTTTGGTTTGAAAGCAATGGAAAGCCTGCAGGAGATCAACCCGCATAAGGACAGGGCGTCCGATCCGCAGATCATGTTTCTCTGCCTTCATGCCGCCGGGCTCAACCTGATCCCCGTGAGTGTAATCGCTGTGCGGGCGTCGCAGAATGCAAGCAACCCTACCGATATTTTTGTGCCCTGCATGATCGTGACCTTTGTGGGTACGATGGCGGCGATGATCATCGTTTCTTTTAAGCAGCGCATTAATCTATTGCAGCCGGCGGTTATACTGTGGGTGGCCTGTCTTTCAGCGGTAATTGGTTTGCTGGTGCTTTACATCACGCGCCTCGACGCAGCCGGTATCCAGTCGTTTTCAAGCATCCTCAGCAATGGCCTGATCCTTTTGGTTTTTTTATTGATCGTACTCGGAGGGTTGTATAAAAAGATAGACGTGTTCGATGCGTTCATTTCCGGCGCCAAAAACGGGTTTGAAACGGCTGTGCGGATCATTCCTTTTTTGGTGGGCATACTGGTGGCGATCAGCATGCTGCGCACCAGCGGTACATTTGACGTGATCATCACGGGCATAAAGAATTTCTTTGCAATATTGGGTACCGACACGCGCTTTGTGGATGGATTGCCAACGGCATTGATCAGGCCGTTGAGCGGTGGCGCTGCGCGCGGCATGATGGTGAGTACGATGGCAACTTTCGGTCCGGACTCGTTCGCGTCGAAATTATCCGGTGTGTTCCAGGGTGCTTCCGACACTACGTTTTATGTAATTGCTGTTTATTTTGGGGCGGTTTCTGTGAGGAATACCCGATACACCATCGGCGCGATGTTGCTTGCCGATCTGGTGTGCATTATTACGGGGATATTTGTGGCGTATTTGTTTTTTGGGTGAGGCGTATCACTTCAACGTAAACCTCACACTCAACGCAAACGCATCCGGAACGAAATCTATATCAGGAATAATATTCAACTCCGGCTTCCAGTCCACCGAAAGATTGATAGGAACGATTTCAAACTTGTAATCCAATCCAAGAATGCCCGTGGGACCGAGGTAGGTATCCTCATCCTCAAATCCAACGAACGCACCGCCACCATACATCCACCTCAACTGCGGAATCGTATTGAACGGCTTGTGAATCTCCAGCAAAGCGCCTAACCCAAACCGTGAGCCAAACGAAACCAAACCCTCAACGGCGCTCCTGTCGGTCACAAAATATTTACCGGTAATGGAATTATTCAGTGTGGGCGCTGAATTGCTTAACCGAACGCCCAAAGCAAACCGGTAATCCTGGGCGTGAATTTGCTCGCCATAAAACAGTGCGGCAAAAACAAGTAAGGTGGTCAGGATGCGTTTCATTTTGTTTTTTAAAATTTTGACGTGAAAATTAGGCCAACCATGCCTTACCGCATATCGATTTAACATAAAGGTTTTAACATATTTGTGTTCATGAATTAATTGTCGATCAGTTCAAATTTCGACTTGGGGCGGCGCTCTTCCCGCCATTTGAAACTACGCAGCCGCCGGTCCTGTTCGGTAGCCTGCCGGAAGGGCAGCATCTTGCCGGTGACGGCGCTGATGAATACAACACGGTTCAGCTCTTTATTTTTAAATCGCATGTCAATAACATCGGACGACGCTTTGTTGATGCCAACGAGCTTATCATTCTCGTCTTTCGCATAATAAATACTTTCGGCGCTTCCCTTCGAACGTATGTAATCAATTTCACCGTTGTTGAAATAACCGTATATCCTGTTTCCCTTAACCTGGTTGTACATGTCGGGGCCGGTTTCATTCACCATCAGGCCGTTCTCGAATACATACAGCTTGTCGGGCTGCTTGTTCTTCGTGTACATGAAAATCGTATCGCCCGTCACCTGGCTTCGTCCCGACCACACGATCGGGTCCCTGAATAACCTGAATATAGAATCTTTTCCCGAGTAAAAAAGGCTGTCGCATACTGCCTGCAGTGAGTCCGAAAATATCCGCACGTTGTAATACGCCTGGAAATAACGGTTCGTGCTGTCGTTCTGGTTCAGGCTGTCTGTGGCCAGCCTGCTCGTATCGGAACTCACGGCAATGGCTAACTTCATTGAATCATGTTCCGGTGAGTCGGCGAAAGCCAACTTCGCCGAATCGTTTACCGATGAATCGGCAACGGCCACCTGCGCAGAATCGTTTACAGGGGCCACCGTCACCATGCTGTCGGCTTCTACGGGCAGATCTGTGAGCCGTCCGGAAAAAAGGGTATCGGCGGCAATGAACGTGCTGTCATTTTCCTGTTTGATGATCATTAAAGGTTTTTGCGTGGCTACCATCGTGCCGGTGTTCCTGTTCGAAACAATCGAATTGGCGAGCACCGAAACGCCCTGCGCGGTATCCCTGAATATGGCGTCGCCGGTAAGCACGCTAATGCCGGTGCTGTCATCAGTGTCAATCTGGTTCGCGATGATGACCGTCGCTCCGTCATGGATAACGGGTCTGTCGCCGAAGGTGGCCACTTTATTTTTCAGGTCATAGTATCCCTGGTTGGTAAGGATGGTGCGCTTTGCGCTGTCTTCGATATATGTTTTCGAAATGAAGGTGGCCACTTCCGAAGTGGTGTTATACAGCAGCGAATCGGATTCAAGCTTGTATTTTGGGTCCTGCAGGTGTACATCGCCCCTGAACAAAACGTCTTTGTTGTCGGCATAATAGGTGGCCTCGCGGCTCGTAAGCACGGAGGTGCCATTAACAACTCTGCCGCCATCGAGGTAGATGCCTATTTTGTTGTTGACATCGTATTCAAGCTGGTTGGTGTACAAATTACTTTTACCATCCGTCAATCTTACGTTGTCTCTCAGGTTGGCCAGTTTGGTATCGGTATGATAAAGGAGGTAATCGGAGTAGGTGTGCACGCTGTCGTTGTCGTTGATGTGCACATTATCGAACGCCTCCACGATTTTTGAACGGCGGTTGTACACGGCACTGTCGGCGTAGAAGGTGGTGGTTTCCTGCTTGAGGGCAACGTTGCCCACGAGCAGCAGCAGTTCGGTGAGCGAGTCGATCTTTTTGAATCCATACCGGTTGGCGCCCAGGATCTGCACCACCTTCAGCGTATCCGATTTGTTCAGCGAATCAACTTTTTGATTGGAAGATTGCGGCACCTGCGCCACCGAACCCAAACCCAGCAAGATCATGAATGCAATAAGGGCGGATACTTTCATTTTATTTTCCGCGTGTCGAATCATAGATGATGGGTTGCAAGATAGGCCCTGACTTTTGTTTTCTGCCAAATACCGACACATTTACATATCTCCTTGGGTTTACCCTGATATCATCGAGCAATGTAGTTAAACTGCGATTCGTCATCCTGAGCTCATCATACAATTGGCGATCATTTAACAACAGCCCGATCGATCCTTTCTTGCTGTTAACCGCTGCCAGTGCCTGTTCCAACTGGTCCATGGTGCGTGTTACCGACTTCATGGTTTCATCTATATTGGCGTCAGCAAGGCTGGCGGATGTTTTTTGCAGGCTGCTCAATGTTGAGTCGATCTTGCCGCTATTCCTGGCGATGGTGCCGGTGATGACTTCCACATGGTCCATTGTTTTTCCAAGCGTCTCTTTTTGTGCGGCGATCAGTTGCTGCAGATCTTTTGAGGTGGTGTTGAGATTGGCGATAATGCCCTGCATATTTCCCCTGGTCCGGTTGTCGAGCAACATGGTCAGTTGATTGATGAGAAGGTCGAGCGAGGCGAGGGTTTTGTTGACATTGGCGAGCGCAGGGTTAAGGCTTTTGGTGATCTCCGTCATGATGCCCAGCTTGGCGGTAGATTGCAGCGTGTCGCCGTGTTCAACATACGTGGTGTTGCTGCCCATCATAATTTCAAGCGAGGTGCTGCCGAGCAGGTCGCTATTGATGATGGCCAGTGAATTGTCGGGTATGTTGATGTCTTTATTCAGTGTTACCGCCACAACGATGCCTGAAAGGTTATTATCCTTTTCATGCATCTCGGCAATTTTTCCCACCTGGAGCCCTTTGATATAAACCGGGTTGGAAACCTGGAGGCCCTTGATGTCGGGAAAAACGCTGTAAATCCTGTCGTTCCTTTCTGTAAGATTGCGACCCTTCAGAAAATTGAAGCCTAGTATCAGTATCACTATGGCAATAGCAGTAAGTGCACCGACTTTCGTTTCGTTGGATATCTTCATGAAAAGGGTTTTTTATTGTACCTGTACATTTAGAGGGATAAAATTGTACATAAAAAACCATACCGCCAAACCTCTTACCTGGCTGCTTTTCCTCCTTCGGTAACCATCTTGTATTTCTTAATTGCGGCGAGAACATTTTCGGCCACTTCGTCCTGGCCCTTTTCGCTGTTGAGGTAATCTTCATCTTTCCTGTAGGTGATGAAGCCTGTTTCTACGAGTATACTCGGCATTGACGTGGCCTGCAGCACCCAGATGCCTTTCTCGTTTCTTTGTTTTACACCCCTGCTGAAACGTCCCACGCCAATGAATGCCTCTTCAACAAAAGAGGCGAGCATGTAGCTTTTGTCGAAATAGCGTTTTGTCCAAAGCAGCGCCTTGGCCTTGAATTCGGGATCGTTGATGTCGGGTGTGTATTCGGTGGAGTCTTCAAGAACTTCGGGGCTGTTCACGTCACTTCCGATGAACTGTTCCTTTTCATCGCTGCGGTCGGCGGCCCAGATATAAGTTTCGGTACCGTGCGACGGGTTGTCGGTGTAATAAACAGTGTATCTCGGAACCCTCCGGGAGTGTTTCTTTCTGTTCTTGCCTTTTCCGGTGTACCACACTTTTGTACGGTAGCCCGCAAACTTGCTGTGGCGGATGCGCGGACCGGCGTTGACATGTATAGATACAAAAAGATCTCCCTTGTTTGAGTTGGCAAAATCCGCCCTCCACCGGTTGTCTGTGTAAACGTCGGTGGTGCGCGTGTACAGAATTTTTATTTCAGGAAATTCCTTTTCCAGCTTTTTTCCGAGCTTTAACGCAATATCCAGTGCAATATTCTTTTCATATGAGTAATCTCCCTTCGCCCCGGTGGCCTTACCGCCATGACCCGCATCTACAATAATCGTGCGTAACGCGGCTTTTTGCTGGGCACGTATTTCCGGTGCCGCAACCGACAAGAACACTGCAATGATGAAGAAGGAAAAAAATAATTTCTGCAATTTTTTTACCATAGTATTGAAGTCATTTTCATACGGGCAATCTTCACATAATCTTAATTCATTAATAGCTACTTTTGCCCACTACCTACTTATGAGTGACGGACGCAAAAATAACTCAAAATACAGTTCAGCGTGGTTTTTATGTGGGCTGTTCGTACTCATAACGAACTATATTAGTGCTAACGATGCATCTTCGAAAAAATTTTACAACCATTTAACGATTATTGCAGATACCACCGCTCCGCCAGGCGTTTCAAACGATACGATTCCATCTCCCCGCGACGCGCTTCGAACGCTCAGCGACACCGTTCCCATGCAAAGCGACAGCCTCACCCAGGTTACCGATACCGTTAACGTAAACCTGTCCAAAGATTCACTCGACCAGCCAATAGACTACAGCGCCTCCGATTCCATCGTCTTCATCATTCCCGAAAAAAAGATCATCCTGTTCAGCGAGGGCAAGGTAACAAAGGGTGACATGGACCTGGCAGCCGACAGTATTCTTATCGACCAGGAAACGAACATGGTGACGGCCACCTACCGGTCGGACACCGCCGGTAAAAACGTGGGCAAGCCGAAGATGGTGCAGGGTGAAACGACCACCGAGGCCGACGTGATCAAGTATAACACGAAAACGCAACGCGGTCTTACGCAGCATGCCATTACGCAACAGGGCGAAATATTCATACAGGGCGAAAAGGTGAAGAAAGTTTCTGTAAGGGATTTTTATGCTTACAGGAGCCAGTTCACCACCTGCAACCTCGACACGCCGCATTTCGCTTTTATCGCCAACAAGATGAAGCTCGTGAACCAGAAACTGGCGGTCACGGGCCCGATCCATCCCGAATTCGAAGGCGTACCCATACCGATCTACCTTCCTTTTGGAATTTTCCCCATCAGTTCGGGCCGCCACTCGGGGTTCCTGCCACCCCAGTTCACCACGAGCGAACAATTTGGCCTTGGGCTGCAAAGCATGGGCTATTATAAGGTGTTCAACGATAATCTCGATGCCAGGATCAGGGGCGACATCTACACCTACGGCGGCTGGGCGCTGTACTTTGAGCCGGAATACCGTGTGCGTTACCGGTATAACGGCCGCATGGCGTTTACCATGCAGCGCACCCGTTTGCTTGGCGACGATCCAAAGTCGGAATTTACCGACACCAGAACCTTTAACATCAACTGGAGCCACCAGGTCGACAGCAAGGCCAGGCCCGGCACTAACTTCCAGGCGAACGTGAACGCGGGTTCCACAAAGTTCAACAGGCTGCAGCTCAACAATCCCGTGAGAAATTATACGAACCAGATGAACTCATCTATCTCGTATTCGAAAACGTGGGATATCGCCAATCTTACCGTCAGCGCGAACCACAGCCAGAACAACAATACCGGCGTCATCAACCTTAACCTGCCCACTGTGGGTTTCACGATGAACACCCTGTACCCGCTTCAGAAAAAAGAATTTGCGGGCACACCGAAATGGTATGAAAAGCTTGGTATCGGCCTCAATTCAAACTTTGCCAATGAAGTGAACTTCTATGATTCGCTCTTCAGCTTTAAAAACCTGGTGGATACCATGCAATGGGGTGCACAGCACAACATTCCGATTCAACTGTCGCTGCCTTCGCTTGGTCCGCTGCAGATTTCTCCGGGTATCTCCTACGGCGAAAGATGGTTCTCGCGCAAGTTTGAAAGAAAATGGGACGAGACAGGAAAAGACATCGACACGGTGATCACGAAAGGTTTTTTTGCGCAGCACGACGTTACTTTCAGCCTCAGCCTCAGCACCGCGTTGTTCGGTAAGTTCGATAAGTTTGGAAAGAAGAGCAAGATACAGGCCGTGAGGCACGTGATCAGGCCTACGGTGTCGCTGAACTACAAACCTGATCTTACCAGCAAGGACTATTATGATGTAAGGATCGACAGCAGCCATCCGGAGCGCACGCAAAGGTTTTCCTATTTCGATGGCGCGATCTATTCGCCATTTGGCGAAGGAACTTTTGGCGGAGTCAGCTTCGGCTTCGACAATAACCTTGAAATGAAGACGAGGTCAAAACAGGACACCGGCATCGCGCTTAAAAAAGTAAAGCTCATAGACGGGTTTGGCTTCAACGGTTCGTATAACCTGATGGCCGATTCGTTCAAGCTTTCCACCATATCATTGTATGCGCGCAGCACGTTGTTCGACAAGATCAGCATTACCGCCAGCGGTACGCTCGATCCCTACCAGGTGAACGAATTGGGCGACCGCATCGACAAGTATGTTTGGTCCGGCGGGAAGTTTTCGCCGGGACGGTTAACGAACGGCAGCCTTTCCATATCCACGAACTTCAAGAGCAAGCCTAAGGACGAAGAGAAGGCGCAGCAGGATGAGGAGGCGATGGACGACATGGCGCCGCTTACTTCGGAAGAAGAAATGGCGCAACTGGACTATATCCGGCAGAACCCTGCCGAGTTCGCGGATTTCAATATTCCGTGGAGCGTGAATATTTCGTATTCGCTGAACTTTTTTCGACGGCTCAACCGCGATTATACTTATTCAACGGAAATCAATTCGACGGCGAGTATCAATGGTGATTTCAATTTGACGCCGCGGTGGAAGGTGGGGATGAATACTTTTTATGATGTGAAGAATACGGAGATTCAGATGCTCACGATGTTTATCTCGAGGGAGATGCACTGCTGGCAGATGTCCATTAACGTTACGCCTGTTGGCCGGTACCGGTCTTTCAATATTACGATCAGCCCGAAGAGTGGTATTCTGCGTGATTTGAGGATTAACAGGAATAAGCAGTTTCTTTCTCAGTAAGGGTCCACCCCCGGCGCTCCGCGCCACCCCCGCCAGCGGGGGATATGGTTGTCGTCTCGCGCTTTGCCTATTCCGCCAGCGGGGATATGTGGCTCGTCGTGCATTTTACTATCCCCCTCCGGAGGGGGTGGTCCCGACGAAGGAGGGACCGGGGGAGGACTTCAGTTTCACGTTTCACGTCTCCCGCACATAATAATCCCTCATCATCGTCCAAATCTTTTCCCGTAACACGTCCGCATTGTCTCCCGGTTCTACGGGAGGTAAAAAATGAATCTCCAGCGGGTGCGGCATGGCATAAAAAATTTTATTCGGTGGCAAAACCTTTTTCGTGTTGAAGATAAGCGCCGGCACGATCTGTTTCCCGGTGTCGACTGCTAACCGGAAAGCACCGCTGTGAAAGGATTTCAGCGGCTGCGCGGTGCGGTTTCTTGTACCCTCGGGGTAGATGCACATGTGCAATCCCATTTGAAGAACTTCCTTCATCTTTTGAAAACTCTCTTTCTTGCTTGTTTCGCTTTTTCTGTCGACGAGCACACTTCCAATTTTATAGATGAGGCCAAATAACGGAACCCGCGACATTTCAATCTTCGCAATGGTTTTATTCCCGCCGGGGATGGCAGGGTAGGATACGGGCACATCCATAAACGAATTATGATTGCAGAGTACAATGTAATTTTCGCCCGGTGCGAAATGCTCCTTTCCTTTAATACGCAGGGGAAAGCCTGCGAGGTTAAGGAATATTTTCATCCACCACCTTGAAAGGGTAATAAAAGTCAGTGTTTTCTGCGGATCCTTCCGGTAATAAGCGAAAAGCATGATGGGCACCAAAAATATGAGCATGGTGACCACAAAAAGCAATGCCGCCCACAATGCCCAAATTCTTCCAAATATTTCTTTCAGTATCCTCATGTTTCGTTTATAAAGACCAGTCGATGGGGTCAATGCCGTTTTTTACGAGGTAGTCGTTTGTTTTTGAAAAATGCCGGCACCCAAAGAAACCATTATTTGCGGAAAAGGGAGAAGGATGCGCCGCTTTAAGTACAAGATGTTTCGTTTCGTCGATAAGTGCCTGCTTTTCCTGCGCAAATTTTCCCCACAGCAGGAACACCACATTTTTTTTTGCAGATGAAACGGTGCTGATCACGGCATCTGTAAATGAGGTCCAGCCAATTTTTGAATGGCTAAGCGGATCGTTTTGCCTGACGGTAAGACAGGCATTCAACAGCAGAACTCCCTGCGTTGCCCATTTTGTAAGATTGCCGTGCTGTGGAATGGGCATGCCTGTATCTGCATTCAGCTCTTTAAAAATATTGACGAGCGAGGGAGGAGGTTTGATGCCCTCAGGCACCGAAAAACTGAGTCCGTGCGCTTGTCCCTGACCGTGATAGGGATCCTGGCCAAGCAGCACCACTTTTGTATGGGTAAAAGGCGTTGTGTTGAAGGCGTTAAATATCAGTGCCCCGGGGGGATAGATCACTTTTCCCAAAGCCTTTTCGGTTTTCAGAAATGTAACCGCCTCCAGGAAATAAGGCTTGCTGAATTCATTCTTTAAAACCGATTTCCAGCTTTCTTCGATCTTAACATCCATGAAGTGCTAATTACAAAGTATCACGCACTTTGCAATAGAAAATTTTCTCTTGGAGGAAAGCTTTGATGGGTGAAGTCCATGTTGATGATCTTCTTCAGCGTTTTGATAATGCTTTCGAAAGAAGTGGGCTTTACAACATATAGATTGGCGCGCAGCGAAAAACAGGTTTCAATATCCTTTGGATTGTCGGAAGTGGTGTAGATGATTACGGGCAGGTAGTCGAGGTTCTTGTCGCTCCTGATTTCTTCGAGACATTCGATACCGTTTTTTACGGGCATGTTCAGATCGAGAAATATCAGGTCGGGGAGTGTTTCCCTGGAGAGGTACCGCATTAGCTGTTCACCATCCTCTGCAAAGGAGAGAAGGATGGAAGTTGTCATGAGATCGGCGGCTTGCGTAAACAGCAAAGCATCATCGGTGTCATCATCCGAAAAAAGTATATGTGTACTCTTTTTGTCCTGTTTAAACATCGATTCGCACAATTGAATATCAAATAAATAGTCTTTTTTGTGGACGTCAAAATAAAATAGGCGGCCATAAGTATTTCTCCTTACTCGATGATAAGTTGTTCATGGCATAAGGGCCAGATTAACAGTGTTTTTTATAATATGCGTGCAATTGCTGCGTACTTTAATGGCGTGCAAGCATGGTATAAGCGGAGAAAGGCCCCGAACACAATTTTTTGATACTGAATCCCGTTTGAGATGTACCTGAACACTGGTATTCAACGAACCCTAAAATCCAACCCTTATGAACCATTTCCTGGAAAATGAACAGGATTACCTGGCTGCGAAATTTCACATCAACGACAGCCATATTGCGCAGGCCAGCCACCTTGCCTACCTGAAGATACAGAGCTGGAAATTTGCGCTTCGCACACCTGCCATCAGCACGCGTTACCGCCAGGAGGCGCAGGAGTTGATCAATAAGTCGTTCTGCAGTTATGTTCCCAACAGTTATATTTTAAGCGAAGAGGGGTATTTTTTTGCTCCGCTGAATTAATTCAACCAAAGCCGTAACCCAACCGTATGAACCTATTATTTCCCGACAAAAGAAAAGCCATCACAGGCCAGTTTTTTATCAACGAGAGCAGGCTTCGTCACAACAGCCGAAAAGCATTTAAGAAAATTTCAAACTGGAAAAAATCGAAGGTGGTGGGTGAGGAAGCAGAGATGCACTACCAGGAGCAGTTTGATAACCTTGTCAAAAATTCTTTTTTCAATCACGTTCCTTCTACGTATGTTCTTTGCAAGGAGAAGTATAGTGAGAGGAGCATGAATTGACGGCAAAAGGCAAAGGGCAAAGGGCAAAAGAACTTTTTATTTCCGACAGATGTTTTTGGGAAAAAATTCCAAATAATTTCTTTCTAAAATAATACAATCCTCCGGGTGGTAATAGTGACTTGGGAAACAAAGCAATTTTCTTTTGCCGATTGCCGATTGCCCTCCGCCCTCTGCCGAATTTCTTAGCTTTGCCCCATGAGCAAAACCATCTTTATTGCGGGCGTGGCACGCACACCACTAGGCAGCCTCAACGGCACGCTCGCATCACTTACCGCACCACAACTTGGCGCCATCGCCATTAAAGCCGCCCTCGAACGGGCCGGCATATCACCTGAAAAAGTTAACGAAGTATTCATGGGCAACGTTGTCAGCGCCGGCATCGGCCAGGCGCCCGCACAACAGGCCAGCATATACGCCGGACTCCCCACAAACATCCCCTGCACAACGGTCAACAAGGTATGCGCCAGCGGCATGAAAGCCATTATGCTGGGCGCACAGTCCATCATGAACGGCGACAACGAAATTGTTGTGGCCGGCGGAATGGAAAGCATGAGCAACATACCTTATTACGTCGAAAAAGCCAGAACAGGCCTACGCCTCGGTCATGGGCAGGTAACCGACGGCATCATCAAAGACGGGCTTTGGGATCCTTATAATAATTACCACATGGGCGAAGCAGGCGAACTGTGCAGCCGCGAATACAAGGTGACCAGGGAAGACCAGGATAAATTTGCAAAAGAAAGCTATACGCGTACGATAAAAGCCTACGAAAAAGGATACTTCAACAGGGAGCTTGTGCCGGTGGTCATTGAAGGAAAGATGCCGAAAACCATTACGGAAGACGAAGAATACCGCAAAGTCAACTTCGACAAAATGCCGACACTGAAGCCTGCCTTCCGGAAAGAGGGAACAATAACCGCGGCCAACGCGTCAAAGATCAACGACGGCGCCGCAGCAGTGGTCCTGGTGAGCGAAGAAAAACTGCGCGAGCTAGGCATCCGGCCCGTTGCCAGGATCATTTCCTTTGCAGATGCCAGCCAGAGCCCTGAGTGGTTCACCACAACGCCCATCAGGGCCATGAACAATGCACTCGCGAAGGCAGGAATGCAGATGGCAGATATGGATTATGCTGAAATCAATGAAGCCTTTAGTTGCGTGCCTATCGTCAATGCGAAGGAAATGAAAATACCGATGGACAAACTGAACATTTGGGGAGGCGCGGTATCAATGGGTCATCCCATCGGCTGCAGCGGGGCACGCATTACGATCACCTTGTCGTCAATCCTTCATGAAATGAAGGGACGTTTCGGGATTGCCGGCATCTGTAATGGCGGCGGCGGCGCTTCCGCTATTATTATTTCAAGAACTTAGACGGGGCTA
>CBIGXK010000063.1:0-13833 GCA_966193805.1 uncultured bacterium
GTATTCTACTGCTGCGCCCAGGTGATTCTTTACGGTGTTGGACGAAATATTTAATTTTTTAGCGATTTCTGCCCTGCTCAGGCCTTCCTGCTTGGCCAATTTATAGATCAGCTTCTGTTGCGGGGGAAGATGGCTGATCATATTTTCGAGAATAGCCTTATTTTCCTTTTCGTTCAGTAAGTCCTCGGTCTGGTATTCACCCTCCGGCTCCTGTGCCAGTTTGGATTTTAATTGACGCTCCTGTGCGAGTTTTCTAAAATGAGCATAAATGCAGTTGTGGAGGATAGTGAATATATAATCTTCCGGGCGCTTTGCCTCCGCTATCAATTCGCGCTTCACCCATGACAATACAAAGACTTCCTGCACAATTTCCTCGGCAATGTCTGCCGAGCGGGTCATCTTATAAGCGGCGGCATGAAATGGAGCTTTGTACAGATCAAAGATCACCCGGAAAGCCTCTTCATTGCCTTTGGCCACCTCTTTCAGAAGCTTCTCAATATCGTACGAATGTTGCAGCAGTGTTAGTATGGTTTTGTTTGGATGAACAGAGGTGTATCAACCTGTCGCTTACCTGGCCAATACCAATTTCACTTCCCTTAAATCCAGCATCGCGCCGGTTTCCGATTGGGAATTGGATTTAAAGATCATTTGATGACGGCCGGCAGTTAGGCGAACGGTACCTATTTTTTCCATTTTGTAGGTAAACCATGATCCTGTTTTGCCAATCTTCCCTTTCACTCTTTTGTTGCCTGCTTCAAATGCAAATGATTTGCCTGCCTCACTATCAGAAACGGCCCAGTCAAGGTACACATCATATTTCCCGGCTTTTTCCACTTCTACGTTCCATTCGGCCCTGTCTTTCGTTGTGAACCATCCAAAAGCTTTCCATTCGGGCATGTATTTAATTTCGGGGCCGATGGCTTTTGCATCCGCTGCGGTTAAATGATAGGTGCCGTCATTTCCTTCTTTAACCAGCTCTTCTTGGTTGGTCGAATCTCTTTCTGCTTTAAAGGGTGGGGGAACCAGGGCATGCACGGCTTTCACAATGATATCTTCTACTTCTTCGGAAAAGGGTGACGGCTTATTATACCAATACATGCTGGTTTCTGCTTCGTATCCTCCTTCCTTTAATACACGTCGCGAAGCAATGTAACAAGGTACGTCGTTGGAATAAGCATTGATCCACAGGTGTTCAGCGCCCAATTCATTCTTGAGACGTAAAGAGTAATCCACCACTACTTCACCCGCCAGGTTGACCATTGCCAGTTTATTGCCGAAGTTCCAGGTTTGAACAGGATAATCCAGGGCTGCCGGAATGGTTTGTCCGCGTTGAACACGATCCAGCTCAAGGCGCGCCTGGTAGCCTTTCACTGTATTTTCTGCCGATAGCTGAATGAGTTCAGGAACGGTGGGTACTTTTGAAAAAGGCAGCTTGATCCATTTCATATTGCCAACCGGTGGAGTAGTGAGCGGCTGCAACTGCGCCGTAAGCAGCTTATCTACGTTGTCGGCAATTTCCTTGCCATACGATTTCACATGCTCTATCGTACCTCTTGGTTCAGGATTGGCATCGCCGCCGCAACCAAGAGCAACCATTGCAATAGTGCCGGGGTGGTTGGCTTCGATCATCCGCTGCGCTTCGCCGATCCAATCGCCATGAATTTCGTTTATGCCTCCCAGTGTGGTTCCATGGCATGCATAACTCACGAATACAGCTTTAAGCGTGCCGTCGGGATTGGTAATGCGCATCATCGGCAATGCGGGATCAACCGGCCCGCCTTTCGTACGGCGGTTTGCTGCAAACAGGGCCTGCCCCTGGCCCCAGGCAACCAACGCCGGTTGCCTGTTTTTTAACGCCGCTAACGCCACCTCTTCAAGCTTTTGAATTAGCTGCTCTGTGTACTGTGAGATATGCACGAGCTGATTCAGTGCCAACAACGAATCGCTGAAGTGATCGCCGCGCGATTGCAGAATATTCAGCAAATTTCCCACTTCAGGCCCGCCGTGTGTGTGAGAAGCGCAAATAACGAACTGTGAAGGATCGATTCCCGCTTTTTTTGCAAGCTGTTCGCCAACTCTTTTTGTGATGCGCCACGGAATACCAACAAGATCAACTGTAATCAAAACGGACGGATGTTGGGCATCGCTGCCAAACGCGATCGCCTTCGCCGACAAACGTTGCAGCACCGTTTCGGTTTCGGATTTGGATCTGGCCGCATAACCTGCCAGCCGGATGGGAACTTCAGGTGTAATATCAACACGGGCCACGCCTACCTCCATTGTCCCGTCAGCGGAGGTGGCTTGTTGCGAAAATGAAATATTATCTAAAAGCAGGAAGGAGAACAGGATGATAAAACGCTTTATCATAATCAGGTTTTGGAAATTAGCCGGTATTTTCAGGTTCGGTTTTATGCTTTGCTGTGGATGAAGAGAGCTACCCAAATGTAAAGTTTCTTTTTTATAAAAAATGATTCGTCGGCTACAGAAGCGCACTATTGAATAAGCATTTCAAACGATTGAAAAAACAATATCAAACGTTTGAATAGAAATTTCAAACGGCCGTGCAGGAACATTCAGACAATGCGAACGAAAAAATTATAGATTTGTTAGCGGCCGGGAATTTCAATCAGAAGCATGAACAGATCATTTCGTTTTCTTCACCATTATCTTTTGACAAGTGCAGTGTGCGCCTTACTGTTTACAGCAACCGGCTGCCACAATAAACCCGACTCTCCCTTCTCTGCGTCAGCCGAACAAGCTTTGTCAACTTTTCAGATAGAACCGGGTTTTAAGATCGAGCTGATTGCCAGCGAACCGTTGATCAGCGACCCCGTTGATATGATGATAGATGAGTATGGCCGAATGTATGTTGTGGAAATGGAGGGTATGCCTTTGAATAAATCGGGCAAAGGAAAAATAAAGCTGCTTACTGACACCGACGGCGATGGAAAAATGGATAAAAGTGTGGTCTTCGCTGATTCGTTGATGCTGCCCGCGGGAGTGATGCGTTGGAAAAAGGGCATCATCGTAACGGATCCGCCGAATATTTATTACATGGAGGATACGAATGAAGACGGTAAGGCAGATATCAGGACCACGATGCTCACCGGCTTCGACACATCAAACCTGGAAGCCAATATTAATAACCCGGTTTATGGACTGGATAACTGGATTTACGTGGCCAATTTGCCCGTTGTAAAAAATAATGGAATTCATTATGCGGATGATACCAGCGTTACAATACCCGAGAGCTCTGTAAGGTTTCGGCCCGACCGGCGCCAACTCGAAGTACTGTCGGGTAAAACGCAATTCGGGCAAACATTCGATGCGTGGGGCAATCACCTTATGGTAAACAACACCATTCACATTTCGCAGGAAGTGATTGCTGCGCGGTATCTCGAACGCAATCCCGACCTCGTTGTTTCCAATGCCACGCAATCTCTCGCCAGTCACTCGGAGGTTTTTTCAACCACAAAAAATCCTGAATACCAGATGCTCACCAATGTGGGTGTATTTACCTCGGCCTGCGGTCTCACCGCTTATTTGGGAGGAGCCTTTCCCGATAAATATAATCGTGATGTCGCCTTTGTTTGTGAACCGGTTAGCAACCTGATTCATGTTGATCACCTGCAGCCGGATGGAGTTACTTTCAAGGCCAACAGCATGCTCGACCATAAGGATTTCCTTACTTCTACCGACCCTTACTGCCGGTTGGTAAACATGTACATCGGACCGGATGGCGCGCTGTATGTGGTGGATTTTTACAGGCAGGTGATAGAAGGCCCCGAATTTATGTCGGAAGACGTGCTGAAAAAAGTGGACCTGTACAATGGTACGGGCAAGGGCCGTATCTATCGCATCAGCGCGGCCGACGCGGTGGCGCCAAAATGGACAAGCGGCCTTGCACTGGGTAATGCTTCGGATGATGAACTGGTGCAAAAGCTGGCAGATAACAATATATGGTGGCGGCGCAACGCGCAGCGGCTGCTGGTGGGCAGAAATTCCGGAAAAGCAGTGCCGTTACTTATTGAGATGGCTCGAAATTCAACATCACCGATGGGCCGGCTTCACTCAATGTGGACGTTGGAAGGGATGAATAAGCTGCCCACTGCGTTAATCGTAAACGCTCTTAAAGATCCACTTCCTGGTATTCGGCAAAATGCGATCAAATTGGCAGAGCTCCATCTTAAAAAGGATCCCCGCCTGGCTTCCGCCTTGTTCACCCTGCAGGATGACAGTGATGAGAAAGTCAGGTTTCAGCTGCTGTGCACGTTGGGCTTTGTCAATACGCCACAGGCTAATGCGATAAGGCAGCGCCTGCTGTTCAAAGATATCAATGACAGGTGGATGCAAATTGCGGCATTAAGTGCGGCTTCTTCTCAATCTGTTGATCTGCTCAATGCCGTGCTGTCTAAATTTGATCCGTCTGTTCCGGAATACTCGTCTTTAGTGCAATTGTTAAGTAGTGTCATTGGGAAAAGCAGGAACACTGAAGTCATTCAACATTTTATTCAAAAATCAGTCAGCGCCGATGCGTCTGCAAAAAATACATGGCAGGCCCCCCTCATCGAAGGGCTGGCCGAAGGTTTAGGGAACAGACAATCGTTGCCGGCCGGTATTGCTGTTGTGCGGCAGTCATTGATAAAGGCAAGTTTGGAAAATACTTCAAATACTGTAAGAGAGGGAGCGCTGCATGTTTTGCAGGTCATCGGCCTTTCCGAAGGGGCTCAGTCGAAAGCAGCCATGTCAAAAGCGCTTCAAATCGCCGGGAACGGCGGTTTATCCGCTGAACTGAGGGCGTCGGCTTTGGATTTTATGGCCCTTAAAGATCCCTCTTCATACACTTCGTTTTTAAAGGAGCTGATTAATCCGCGTAATCCGTCACCCGTTCAATTGTCCGCGCTGAAAACACTTGGCGTTATACCGGGTGAAGAAATGACGCAGTATTTAATAGGACAATGGACCTCGTTGAGCCCCAACGCCCGCAGTGCCGCGATTAACACTTTTATGATAAGCGCACCAAGAGTGAAACTGCTGCTGGATGCAATTGAATCCGGGACTATAAAGCTGAACGAAATTAGCTGGCCGCAAAGTGTGCGCCTCAGGTCGGCGGGAGAATACCGCGACAGGGCAAGAACATTATTTGCAAAACAAAACGACACGCGTAAAGAGGTGATCGAGCAATATCAGCCGGCCCTCGAGTCAAAAGGAGACAAAGAAAAGGGGAAGCTGATCTATCAAATGAACTGCGGTATTTGCCACCAGGTAAGGGGCAAAATGGGGCGTGCATTTGGTCCCGACCTGGGAACCGTTCACGCCTGGGCCTCATCGGATATCATGACCAATATTTTGGACCCTAACAGATCTATCGCTCACGGCTATGATATATGGAACGTAAAACTTAACAACGGCAAAACTGTTCAGGGAATCATTTCAAGTGAAACGCCTACGGCCATTACTCTTGGCAATACGGAAGGGCAGGCAACACATATTGCGCGCCAGGATATTTCTTCATTGACGGCATTGGGTATGTCGGCAATGCCGGCTGATTTTGAAAAGAAGATTGATAAGCAGCAGATGGCCGATCTGCTTGCATACCTGCGACAGGAAGAATAACCGTTCACTCAGAAAAATAAAGAAGAATGTACCCGGTTTCTTTTTTCAAGATCGTGACGAAAGTGCGGAAGCTGCTGCTGTTGATCGTTTTCCTCTCGGCTAACGGTGCCATCTATGCGATATCTAAAGATACATCACTGGTTCGTCACCCGGTCTATCCGCCGGAGGCGTCAAACATCGATGCGCTCAAACGTTCGGTGGAGCCGTTGATGCGGATGTCTTTAAAAGAAGTCATTGCAGAGGTTCCGGAACAATCGGGTATCTTTTTTATAGGGTGCCCTAATTGTCACAGTGGCGCCGAAGAAATGAATGTATTGACCTGGAAACCGGGAATGGGATTGACGGTTCGCTGCAATTACTGCAAGATGGTGTTTCCAAACGAAAAATTTCCAAACAATCGCGGAAAAGTGATTACTGCACCGGGCGGCGCCCGGCAGGTGTATCGTTATTATGAAGATGCCACTGGTTACCCTTATTATTTTGAGGCGCATGCCTTGTATGAAAAATGGTTATGGATCAGACCGCTGGCCGAAAAGCTTGCCAAAATATGGTATGCAACCAGGGATAATGCCTACGGCGACCGGGCAGCGGCCATCGCAGGTCGTTTTGCGCAGGTATTTCCCGACTATGCGGTTCGTTATGATTACCCCAATGCGCCGGTAAGATTTTTTCCTGCAAATCAAAAATGGCCGTACGAAGGATTAACTCCCTACCGTGGCGCGAAATGGAGATGGTGGGGATATGATGATATTCCAACGTATCTGGCCAACGTGTATGACATTTTACAATCCGGGTACGACTGGAACCGGATGAATACATGGATCGGGGCCGATACTGACAAGCGCATTGCAGATAATCTGCTGCGTCTCGGTTATGCGTTCACTACGGCCAACCCGGAAGAGTATTCAAATAAGTCGCCCGGCATGTATGCCGAGATGATACGCGTAGGCCGTATTTTGGGCGATCCGGCTATGGTGCATGAAGCAGTGAAGCGTTTCCGGGAATTTTTTTCAAAAGGTTTTTTTGCCGATGGATGGTGGAAAGAAGGGACGCCTTCGTACCACGACATGACCATCGGCTCCCTGAAATCGGTGGTTGATGCGCTGGAGGGTTACGTAGATCCTGCCAGTTGGAAAGGAGAGTTTTTTGATCACCCGGATATAAGCAAGGAAGCGCCGCTCTATGAAAAGGCTTTGGTTGTTAACGGCAAAAATATATTACCCAACGGGCGAAA
The DNA here is from genome assembly GCA_966193805.1 of uncultured bacterium. Taxonomy (GTDB): domain Bacteria; phylum Bacteroidota; class Bacteroidia; order Chitinophagales; family Chitinophagaceae; genus Flavitalea. The sequence continues at coordinate 6,851 of CBIGXK010000063.1, forward strand.
AATTCCTGTTAACGATACATGGGGATACGGATGGGAATATGGATACGGTCGCGATAAAGGGACGGACAGCACTGTGTCGCGATTGTGGCCCGCCCTGGGAAATGCAACGCCGGGCACCGGCTCAGGAGATAACCAGGTAATGTTGAATGTAAACTGGAGCGGAAATTATGGCCATTCGCACTATGACAACGGCGGTATCATTTTATATGCTGCCGGCCAGGAACTGCTTTCAGATGTGGGATATACGCATTCGAAATACCGCGGATGGACCGTTCACACCGCCTCGCATAATACCGTTGTCATTGATGAAAAGCGACAGGATGCCGGGTCGATGAAAAAACCGGTGACGGGGCGATTGAAGTTTTATGATGATGGCAATGCACACGTGAATGTGGTGGATGTAGACGCCTCTCCGGCTTATTCAATGGCAGATGTGTACCGCCGAAGACTCGTGATGATACACTCCGCTTCGGGATACGATTATGTGATAGATCGTTTCGACGTGAAGGGTGGCCGGGTGCATGATTGGTTTTTGCATGGAATGTGCGAGCAGCAGGGAACGCTGCAGGCGAGCATTGCGCTTGACCGGCCGCTGAAGACACTGGTACCCGAATGGGGTGGAAGTGAGGTTCCCAAAACGCAATTTGACATGGATCCAAAACGCTTCCGCGCTTATTCTTATCTCAGGGATATCAGGAAAGGGACAGCCGCAGGACCATGGACGGCTACCTGGCATTATGATAGCTTGAATGTTGGTTTGCGTTCCCATATTTTGTCGCAACCAGGCACCGAAGTGTTTCGTTTCCATTCGCCTTCTATCAGGTTGGCAAAGGAGGATGATAATAAAATGGATGAATTTCTGCGCAACGGCATCATGCAGCGCCATTCGGGCGAGTCGTCAACCTTCATTGCCGTTCACGAACCCTTCCGCAACGCTCCCTGGATTGAATCCGTGAAGATGGAAGGCGAGGCAATCGTGGTAAGCTACAGGTTAAATGGAAATGAAGTTGAAGATCATATTGTCATCAATGAAGAAGGAGTGTCGGTTCGGTCATCGGCCGGATGGAACTATGCGTCAGGTGCGAAGGTTTCGGGTATCGTGAAATCTTTGACTCATACCGGAGAAATGTGGCGCCTGGTTCTCGACAAAAAACTACCCAAAACAAAATATGTGCGGCTGGATTTTTCAAACGGTGATACATATTACTGTCACGTTGCTGCGGTTCACAACAGCACGCTTGAGCTGGAAGATGATCCTGGTTTTGCATTAGATGAGAAAGGTAAAGTGCAGTTCTATACATTTCCGCATCACCGTTATGATGGGTCATTGCGTTATACTTTGTTTGTACCGGCATACGAGAATCCACCCCGAATTTACGGAGGGCGTTATTCGGAAGAGCGGATCGCCAATCTTCGAAACAATTCCCATCAATATGAATGGGCGCGAGCGCTGTTGAATGCGGCGGTCGTCAAAGCAAAGCCGTGGCTGGCAAAAAGTGATGAAGAATTATGGAGGATGGTGCCCGGCCAGGATTTGCCGAGAACGATAGATGTTACTTACGACGGTCATAGTTCCGGTCCAAAATTTCTTGGATGCCTCGTGTGTGGCAATAAAATATTCGAATATGGCAACTATCCGTACAATCCGGATTTTGAGAATGAGCCATGGAAACTAACGTGCCCCTCCTGCAAGTCTGTTTTTCCAACCAACGATTTCGGCAAATATTACCAAAGCGCGATTGATGAGCATGGTTTGTTCAATCCTGCGAAAGGAGACACCAGTTTATTATTCAATACGGATCATCCCGATCCCATGGATCCGCTGCACAAATTTGGTGTGGATGATGGCTTTGGATATGTTGCCAAAAATGGCCGCGCCTATAAATTTATCGGCTACTATAGCTGGAAATATTGGGAATATCTCAATAATGGCCTTGCAGCTCTTGCTGATGCCTTTCTTTATACCGGCGATAAACGCTATGCACATAAAGCTGCCATTCTCCTGGACCGTATTGCCGATGTATATCCCGACATGGATTGGAAGCCATATGCCGACCGCGGTTGGTATCATTCGGATGGCGGCACGGGGCTTGGTAAGATTGAAGGATCGATCTGGGAAACAGGCGTTGTGCAACAATTCGCAGATTCTTACGATAAGATACTCAGTGGAACGCAGGATGATGCTGCACTCTACGCATTTTTAAAAAGCATGTCGCAGAAGTATACGCTGCCCGGAGCTAAAGGTTCCCGCGAACTTTTTGTTGCAAATATTGACGATAATATTTTGAAGACAGCTTTCGATGCGGTACTATCCAGGCAAATTCGTGGCAACCAGGGAATGCACCAGCTTACAGTGGCAGCCTGTGCCCTGGCGCTCAATACGGAACCGGTAACAAAAAGATGGCTGGATTGGTTGTTTGAGCCGGATGGAGGCGCCATTCCCGGATTAATGCTAAACCACTTTGACAGAGATGGTACTTCTGACGAGGGCGCACCCGGCTATGCGTTTATCTGGGCACACCAGGTTACAAAAATCGCCGAACTGCTGAGTAATTATCCTGGCTATACCGCACACAATATCTTCCGCGATTTTCCACAATTCAGAGCGGCATTCAAGGTCGCGTACAGGATGGCTGCGTTGGGCGTTGCGATTCCCAATATCGGCGATTATGGCGCAACAGGACTGGTGAGCGCACAACAGGCAGATCCGAAATTCATGTCCATTGGTTACAAATACACGCGTGACCCGCAAATCGCCATTGCAGCATATCGTGCAAACGGTAACTCGGCCAGGGGCCTTGGTTTTGATATCTATTCCCGTGATCCTGAATTGCTGCATCGTGAAATACAAAAAATTGGAGAAAGGGCAGGACCGCGTCCCGTTGGTGGATACCTGCTGAGTGGTTTTGGTCTTGCCTTGCTTGAATCAGCTATGGGGCCCTCCGGTATCGCGCTGGCCAGTAATTATGGGCGCACAAAAATGCACGCACATCCGGACCTTTTGAACTTTGACATATTTGCTTTCGGAAATTGGTTGGCGCCCGATCACGGCTACCCGGAATTTGCCACCAAAATTCCCAGTAACATAGAATGGACGGGCAGTACCATATCTCATAATACTGTTTTCGTTAATCAACACCCGCAACGAATGATATGGGGCGGACATACCAGGCTTTTTACACAAGTCGAAGGTTTCGGCGCTTTTGAACTGGATGGCCGGCCAGCTTACCCCGAAACGAAAGAATATACCCGCACCATGCTGTTGATAGGAGGTGATGACAGCACCGGTTCGGGCAACAATGCTTACATAGTCGATATCTTTCGCGTGAAAGGTGGGTATGATCATGTTTACAGTTTCCATGGGCCGCCCGGTATGATCACTAATAAACGACTTCAATTGAAAACCCAGGATAAAGGAACATATGCCGGAGCAAATATTCCAAAAGGCGCGGCCGCAAAAAACTTTCCCGATGGCTATTCTTTTCTTTATAATGTTCGAAAAGACGAGCAGCCGCCGGCTAATTTTGTGCTGGACTGGAAAGTGCAAAACGGCTATCGCGGTGCAACAGCGAAAGATAATATCCATCTTCGTATGCACGTGCTTACATCATGCAGCGATGTTTCGCTGGCAGATGGTGATCCTCCGCAAAATAAGCCCGGCAATCCCAGGCGCCTTGGCTATGTATTGATGCACCGGAGCGGAACCGATCTGAACAGTACTTTCGTTTCGGTGTTTGAACCGTACCGTAATCAGCCTTTCATTACATCCGTACAGCGTTTGGATGATGGTAACGGCGAACAGGTGGCCATCAAAGTGGAAAAGGCGGATGGCCATACAGATTATTTGTTGTACAACCCTGCTTCGCAAACAGTGATGCGTCTGCCGAATGGTATTTCAATGACCGGAACCATCGGCTACCTGCAGGAAAAAAACGGCTGGGCCAAAAAAGGAGTTTTAGTAAATGGAAAGGAGCTAAAGCACAATGAGGTGAAGCTCACCTCCACCGGAGTGATTACCGGTAAAGTGGTGAAAATGGACAAGGAACTTGATGGAAAAGGGTGGTTGCTTGTCGATTCAAAATTGCCGTTGGATAAAAGCCTCATCGGTGAACAAATCATTATTGAAACCACCCGTGACAGGGATGCAACTTATACCATCCATGATATTCAGCAGGAAGGCAGGTTGGCCAAAATCTCCTGCGGACCAATATCCTTTGTTTGCGGCTTCAGGGGCGGAAGCATGGTAGTGCGTACCGCCACGTTGCCCCGAACCTATTCAGAAGGCTACCTGTACGATTTTGAAGAAGGCGCCTCATTTGCCATTACGTCTCACAAGGTCTGGAACGCGAAAGCTCCATAAGTTTTATTGATAATGGGGATTGATGAATGAGGTTATTTATTAATGATCAGCTTGCACGAAATTTCGATTTTCACAAAGTCTTCTTTTTGCATATCTTCTTCGCCCGTGATCATTTGAAAAAGTAATTCGGCGGCCTTTTTACCCACTTCGTAGAAATCTTCTTTGATGGATGCTATTGGCTTATGATCGAGATAATCAAACATGGGAAGATTTCCGAAATCCGTAAAGTCGATTGAATTCAACCGGCTTGGATATTTTCTTTTTACATACCTGATAGCATCAAGGGTGATGCAGTTTTTGAAAGTGAAGATACCTGTTGGCGGCGATTTCAATTTCATCAGTTGCTGCGTGGCCGCTTCCGTCTCTTCCTTCGAAAAGTCAACCACTTTTACCAATTCCATATCCAACGGGATCTTATTTTTTTGCAGCGCCTCTTTATATCCTTCAAACCGCACCTGTGATATTTGCAAAGTTTTGGGGCCCATGATGTGGGCCACCCTTGAGTGCCCTTTCTTGATCAAAAAGTCGGTTGCTTTAAACGCTCCGTCTTTATTATTGAGACAAACATAGCTGAAGCAATGATTTTGCGGTTCTCTCACTATGCATACCACCGGTATGCCCACTAATTTGAATTTCTCCAGGAAACCGATGTCCACTGTATTTTTTGTGATCGCCACGATCACACCGTCTACGCGGTTTCTGATCATGATGTTCACTATATTTTTTTCTTTTACAATATCCTCATGCGATTGAGTGAGAAATATATTGTAGTTCTGCAATCTCTTCGATCCCGTTAATGGCCATTATAAAAAAGCTGTCCAGCAGGTCGGGTATGATCAATCCCACCATGAAGCTTTTATTCAACTTGAAATGGCGCGCCGACTCATTGGGAATGTAGTTCCATTCCCTGGCCTGTCTTTGCACTCTTTCTTTGGTAAGGGCGCTGGTGAAAGCATCGTTATTAAGCGCTTTTGAAACAGTGGAAATAGACATGTTTAATTTTTTTGCAATGTCTTTTAGTGTTTTTGCTTTTTCCATTATCTGTTCTTTTGCTTTTTAGGGCTTTAATGCAAATTAACGGAAAAATGAATATTAACCGACTTGCGTTTAGGACTGTAATACAATAGCTTACGGATGCAGGATATTGCATTTTTTCCCGTCACCCTAATGGTGTAAGGGTAATCAGAAATGGTGTGCATGCAAAGCATTTTTCTTCTCACAGATGGTCGCAGCAAAAGTTTGGTGCCATTTCAAACGTTGTAATAACCAGTTTCAAACGTTGTAAGTACTTGTTTGCAGCCGGCCCGAACCAGGCGGCGGCTTTTTTTATGTACATTCAAATATATTTGTTAAGTGATGAGACCAACTTTTAAAGACCACCATTCTCACAATGGAAACAGGTAATTTCAACAGACGCCAATTTATGATTTCTATGTCCGCGGCCTCATTTGCGTTTATGGCGTCAAACCCTGTTGCTTCGTTTGAGAAGGCCGTTGAAAAAGCCGGTGGTTTCGATGGGTTTGGTTTACTTTTTTATAAAGATTCCGATGGCCGGCAAAGGCGTGTGACGACTTTAGCAGAGTGGGAAATAAAAAGAAAGCAAATTCTAAGGGGCATGCAGGATGCAATGGGTGAACTGCCTGATCGATCAGCATTGCCTCCGCCTGACATGGAAATTGCCGGAAAATTGAAAGAAGACAACTATACCCGGTTAACGATACACTTCACCGCGGCGGCAGAAGAAAGGGTTCCCGCATATTTGTATGTTCCCAACCAAAAGGAAGGGAAAAGATACCCTGCAATGCTGGCTGCTCATCCAACGGGCGCTGCCGGAAAGGGAATTGTTGACGGTCAAACTAAATTACCCAACCGGGCCTATGCTAAAGAGCTTGCACAAAGAGGATACGTGGTGATTGCGCCAGACTATCCCAGCTTCGGCGATTTGAAAGAGTATGATTTTAAAACGGACCGTTATCAATCCGGAACTATGAAAAACATTTTTGATCATATTCGATGTATCGATTTGCTGCAGGCGAGACCGGATGTTGATCCTGACCGTATCGGAATTATAGGACATTCTTTAGGCGGCCACAGTGCCATGTTTACCGCTGCTTTTGATGCGCGGCTAAAGGTGATTGTATCAAGCTGCGGCTGGACCCTCATGGATCATTATAATGCAGGTGAAGCCGTGACAAAAAAATATGGCGGTGCGTTGGGTCCGTGGGCGCAAGAACGTTATATGCCGCTTATCCGAGACAAATATCATCTGGACGCAAAGAAAATACCGTTCGATTTCGATGAAGTTATAGCTGCTCTCGCTCCGCGGGCGTTTTTTTCCAACTCCCCTCTGCATGACAGCAATTTCGATGTGAAGGGAGTAAAGAAAGGAATAGCGCATGCCGCTGAAGTCTACCGGTTTCTGCGGGCGCCGGATAAAATAAAAGTGCAGTACCCGGATGCGGAACACGATTTTCCATTGGAAGTTCGTATGAAAGCCTATCGCTTTATTGACAAAATGCTTGGCACCGATCCTCATGTTAATTAAACAGATATCGTATTCATACTTCGTAATAAAATTTGATATTAATGAGGAAATTAAAAGAAGGTCATTCCCGGCGGGAAT
>CBIGXK010000064.1:0-13766 GCA_966193805.1 uncultured bacterium
TTTGTGCCTTATTTATGGTGGTTTCCGAATATACAGGGGCGTCAGGAAAAACTATTTTAATTAAAAATTAATTGAAGCAATTTGTGAAAGGTTATAAATTGATATTTTCCTTTTTCCTACTTGCGTTGACAACCGGCAGCTGTGGAGGTTCGTCTGAAAACCAACCAATGGAAACGACTACCAGCGGATTGATCCACATCAGCGTGGACGAATCTTTCAAACCGGTAATCGATTCCCAAATACAGGTCTTTGAAGCTTTGCATAAGGATGCGAAAGTGGTGGTTCACTACAAACCGGAAGCGGAATGTTTGAAGGATCTCGACGTTGACAGCATCCGCATGGTGATCGTTACGCGGGGGCTTAGTGATGAGGAACAGGACAGGCTCTCAAAAAAATTGAGCTTTCGTCCCAGGTTCGGTCCGATAGCCTTCGATGCAATCGCCGTGATCACCAATAAGCAGTCGAAGGACACGCTGTTCACCATGGAGAATATTCGCTCTATGGCAGAGGGCACAAGCGGCTATAAATATAAAATGCTGCTCGACGGTACTTCGGCAACCAGCACGGTGAGATTTGTGGCCGACTCGCTTTTGCGGGGAAAGCCGCTCTCGAAAAACGTTGTTGGCGCAAATGGAAGCGTTGGTGTAATTGATTATGTATCAGCGAACAACGATGCGATTGGGTTGATAGGAGTGAGCTGGGTGGGCAACAGGCAGGACCCGCAGGTGCTGAGCTTTTTAGACAGTGTGAACGTAGCGGCGATCGAATGCCGGAATTGCAGCGGAACCTATGTAAAACCGTACCAGGCCAATATTGTAGAAGGACGATACCCTATGGTACGCCCTTTGTATTACATCCTGAAGGAAAATTATGATGGACTGGGCAGCGGTTTCGCGAATTTTCTCATCTACGAAAAAGGTCAGTTAATTTTTCAACGTGCCTACCTGTTACCCGCCAGGATGCAATTTGAAGTGCGAAAGATGGACATTACTGAATAATTTTTCAGTTCACGGTTATAAAATATATTTGAAAACAAAAAATACGCAAATTAATATGATGAAACGTGTATTATGCCTGATGGCTATTACGGTTCTTACGGGGCAGATGCTGTTCGCCCAAAAAGTGGACGACGGCAGAAAATTTCTTTACTACGAACGCTACCAAAGCGCTAAAGAAACTTTTGACCAGATATTGGCAAAAGAGCCCGATAATGTTGACGCCATCTATTGGCTCGGACAGACCCTCATCAAGATGAAGGACTCTGCCGGTGCGCGCGATCTATACCAGAAATCGCTGGCGGCAAACGACAACGCGCCTTTGCTGCTGGTAGGTATGGGCGAAATGCTGCTGATGGAAGGAAAGACAAACGAAGCGCGGCAGCAGTTTGAAACTGCCATCAACATGACCAAGGGAAAGAATGTGGACGTCCTGAATGCCGTGGCCGCTGCCAATGTGGACATCAAGCAGGGTGATGCCGCGTATGCCGTGGAAAAGCTGAAACAGGCTACTGAAACCAGGAGGTTCAAAAACGCCGACACCTACCTCATTATGGGTAAGGCCTACAGAAAACTGATCGACGGGGGCAGCGCGGTTACCGCGTACAACAAGGCGCTTGAGCTCGACGACAAACTTGCCGCCGCCAAGAACGGCATCGGTAAGATTTATGAAACACAAAAAAATCCGACATACTACCTGAAAGCCTATGAAGAAGCAGTGCAGCTCGATACTGCTTATGCTCCTGCATATTTTAACCTCTTTTATCACTACTATTTCCGCGACGTGAACAAGGCCGGGCAATATCTTAACAGCTATATTGCTAATTCAGACCAGGGACCGGAAACAGAATACATCAAAACAGACTACACGTACGCAAAAGGCGACTTTGCCGGTGCAAAGCAACGTGCCGAACAGCTTATTGCACAGTATGGCGAGAAGGTGAATCCCAGGATGTACCGTATGGTTGCTTACACGTCCGACACACTCGGTGATGCCAATGCCGCCAAGCAGGCAATGGAAACCTTTCTCCAAAAGGCAGACTCTTCTGAGATATTATCCAGCGACTATGAAGAGCTGGCCAAGATCAATTCAAAGATCCCCGGCATGGAACAGGAAGTGACTGCCAGTTTTCATAAGGCCATCGATATGGACACGGCAGTGGCAGATAAGTTGAAACTCATTAAAAGCGCGGCCCAGGTGGCACAGCAAATGGGCGATAAAAACGCACAGGCCGATTGGATGGGCGAGGCGTACAAAATCGACCCTAACAAGAGCGCGAGGGACCTTTACAACTGGGCATACTCCTATTACGCAGCCGGCAACTATGTTAAGGCCGACAGCCTCTTCTGTAACGACTTCATTCGCGAATATCCCGACCAGATTTATGGCTATCTCTGGTGCGCCCGTTCAAAACAGGCGCAGGATACAGCCATGACGCAGGGACTTGCAGTGGAAGCTTATAAAACGCTGGCTAAAAAAGCCCTGGAAGTAGATACTTCGGCCAACGGCCAGTTGAAGCCTTATGCCATCAACGCAAATTTCTACCTGGTTCAGTATTATAATGATATTGCCAAGGAAAAGGATACTGCCATCTATTACATTGACGAAGTGCTGAAAATAGACCCGACTAACGAAAACGCTATCAATGTAAAGAAGATACTCACCGCTCCTCCGAAGAAAACGACGTCTTCGTCGAGCAGAAGCACAACAAAAAGCTCTGCAACGAAACCGCGGTCTTCGGGTAACTAAGATTGACATCGGCGGCAGATCGCCGGTAAGAATAAACAGGATGTGGCTGGCAGGACCAGCCACATTTTTTTTAATATGTAATGGCTTGCTATGTGGAGAATGGGCCGCCCAATTTTGATTCGTCCGGTTGCTGGCTTATTTTTCGCAGAAATTGCCATGTTACTCGTAATTTTGCACGCGTTACCTACTGGCCTGAATATTAAATTATTTTGACATGAATTTATACCTGTTGCAGGCGGCAAACCAGGCTGCGGATAACGCTTATTCGTATTTGCCCGTCGCGCTTCAGTTATTTTTTGCTATACTTTTTGTAGGACTGATGATGGGTGTTACCCATCTTCTCGGTCCGAGCCGTAAAACTGCCGATAAACTAGCCAGCTTTGAGAGCGGTATCGAAAGCGTGGGAAACGCCCGCCAGCCGATGGCCATCAAGTATTTTCTTGTGGCGATACTGTTCGTTCTGTTCGATGTGGAAGTGATTTTCTTCTATCCTTATGCCGTCAACTTCAAAGGGCTGGGATGGGATGGTTTTCTCGCAGTGATGATGTTTGTTGGCTTTTTTCTCTGCGGGTTCTTTTACATCGTCAAAAAAGGCGCACTGAAATGGGAAGACTGATGGAAAGCAACGAGCAAAGGACAAAGACTATTGCCGATTGCCCATTGCCGATTGCCGCACGATTAAAAGGAACTACAACTAAAAACAAACACACATGCCACGTCCCGTACAATATAATTTAGCCGGCGAAACGAACCTGAAGCTTGTGAAAGAGGGCCCCGAGGGGCTTGAAGGAGAAGGTTATTTTGCCACGAATCTCGATAAAGTAGTTGGCCTTGCACGAAAGAATTCGATATGGCCGCTGCCATTTGCTACTTCTTGTTGCGGTATCGAATTTATGGCCACGATGGGCGCACACTACGATTTGGCTCGTTTTGGGTCGGAAAGGGTGGGCTTTTCGCCGCGCCAGTGCGACCTGCTGATGGTAATGGGCACCATTGCGAAAAAGATGGGCCCCGTTGTAAAACAGGTGTACCTACAAATGGCCGAACCCCGGTGGGTGTTGGCGATGGGCGCCTGCGCCAGCAGTGGAGGTATCTTCGATTCGTACAGTGTGCTGCAGGGTATCGACCAGATCATCCCGGTGGATGTTTATGTTCCCGGATGCCCGCCAAGACCAGAAGCGGTGATTGATGGTATCATTAAGATACAGGCACTGGTGGGCAATGAAAGTTTGAGGAGAAGAAATGGAGAAAGATATAAGGAGCTGATGCAGAGCTATGGGATACAGTAGGCGTGAGAGATGTGAAACGTGAAACGTGAGAATTTCCCGCGCTGGCGGAGGAATGAACAAGGAAGGGCCCGCATATCCCCCGCTGGCGGGGGTGGCGCGAAGCGCCGGGGGTGGACTAACAAAACGAAACAATATTTAATGTCTCTGACAAACGAAACAATAAAAGCACGACTCATCGAGAAATTCGGCGACCAGCTGACGAGCTTTGCCGAACCGTACGGCATGCTTACTTTTGAAGCGCCTAAAGATCTCAACCTGAAAGTGCTTCAGTTTCTATTCGAAGATGAAGAGCTGAAATTCAGGTTCCTTACCGATCTGCAGGCCGTGCACTATCCAAATCTGAAAGACCGGGAACTGGCGGTGGTTTACCACCTCCACAATCTGGAAGACAATGTCCGCATCCGGTTTAAAATTTACACCGGCATCGACCAACCGGACGTGTACACTGCCACCAGGATTTTCCAGGCAGCCAACTGGATGGAAAGAGAAACCTACGACTTCTACGGGGTCAACTTCGTCGGCCATCCAAACCTGAAAAGAATCCTGAATGTAGATGAAATGGACTATTTCCCGATGAGAAAAGAATATCCTCTCGAAGATCAAACGCGGGTGGACAAAGATGATGAAATGTTTGGCAGATGACAGTAACGAAACAACTTAAAGGCATTCATGTCTGATCATATAACTTTACCGGAAGGATCCATTGGAAAACATACTACAACGCTCAACCTGGGTCCTACCCATCCGGCTACACATGGCGTATTTCAGAATATACTCGAACTTGACGGAGAAAGGATAGTTTCGGCCGAACAGACTGTGGGTTACATCCACAGGGCCTTTGAAAAAATTGCCGAAAGAAGACCGCTGTACCAAATCACTCCGCTTACCGACCGCCTGAACTACTGCTCCGCCCCCATCAACAACATGGGGTGGCACCTCACCTGCGAAAAATTATTGGGTGTAAAAACCCCGAAACGGGTAGACTACCTGCGCGTCATCATCATGGAGCTGGCCCGCATTTCCGACCACCTCATCTGCAATTCGATAGTAGGGGTGGACACCGGCGCCTACACAGGTTTCCTCTATGTAATGCAATACCGCGAGCTGATCTACGAAATCTACGAGGAGATATGCGGTTCGCGCCTCACTACCAACATTGGCCGCATAGGTGGCTTTGAAAGAAATTTTACCCCGAAGGCCTTCGAAAAACTGGAGAAGTTCCTGGCCGAATATCCGAAAGTGCTGAAGGAGTTCAATAACATGTTCAAGAGGAACAGGATATTCATGGAGCGCACCATCGGCGTGGGTCCCATCAGCGCAGAAAGAGCGCTGAACTACGGCTTCACCGGCCCCAACCTGCGCGCGGCAGGCGTGGATTACGACGTAAGGGTGCACACACCCTACAGCAGCTATGAAGATTTTGAATTCACGGTTCCCGTGGGCAGTACCGGCGACTGCTACGACAGGTTCCTGGTTCGCGACCAGGAGATGTGGGAGTCGATCAGCATTATAGAGCAGGCGTACCGCAAGGTGCAGGAGTTCAGGGGCGCTGAAGCAGAAGTGTACCACGCCGATGTTCCGGAGTATTACCTGCCCGAAAAGAAAGATGTTTACACGAAAATGGAGGCGCTGATCTGGCACTTTAAGATAGTGATGGGAGAGATAGACATACCGCCCGGCGAAGTGTATGTGAGTGTCGAGGGAGGAAACGGCGAGCTTGGGTTTTACCTCATCAGCGATGGAGGAAGATCGCCGTACCGCCTGCATTTCAGGCGCCCCTGCTTTGTGTACTACCAGGCTTATGAAGAATTGGTGAAGGGAAGCATGCTGAGCGACGCCATCATTACGATGAGTAGCTTAAACCTGATCGCCGGCGAAATGGATGCGTGACGTGAGACGTGAAACGTGAGACGTGAGACGTGAAACGTGAAACGTGAGAATTTCCCCCTGACGGCGGAGGGTAAGTAGAAGACGGAGACGAAAGTTAATTTCCCCCGCTGGCGGGGGTGGCGCGAAGCGCCGGGGGTGGACAAAAACAGAAAAGAAAAAACGAAAATGATCTCTTTTTCAGAAAATAAAATGCAGGAGGCGAAGAAAATCATCTCCCGCTATCCGGAAGGCAAGCAAAAGAGTGCGCTGTTGCCGCTGCTTCACCTTGCCCAGGAAGAATTCGGCGGATGGCTCGACGTACCCGTGATGGACTACGTGGCGCAACTCCTGCAAATCGAACCCATAGAAGTGTACGAAGTAGCCACCTTCTATTCGATGTACAACCTGAAACCGGTGGGCCGCTACATTTTCGAAGTATGCCAAACCGGCCCCTGCATGTTGAACGGAAGCGACGGCATCATCGACTATATCAAACAGCGTTTGCAAATCAACGTTGGCCAAACCACCGCCGATGGCATGTTTACGCTGAAAACCGTTGAATGTCTTGGCGCGTGCGGCTATGCACCCATGATGCAGATGGGCAAAACTTTCAGGGAACATCTCACAAAAGAAAAAGTTGACCAGATCATAGAAGAATGCAGAAAAAATTCTGAAATGAATAATTAACCGGACCGGGTATGGGACAAAAATTATTGATAGATAAAGCTGGCATTGAAGGCATCCGTTACTATGATACTTATCGCAAGAACGGGGGCTACGCTTCTGTAGAGAAGGCGTTTAAAATGTCGCCGGCGGATATTGTGGAGGAAGTGAAGAAAAGCGGACTGAGAGGAAGGGGCGGAGCCGGGTTCCCTACAGGAATGAAATGGAGCTTTTTGGCGAAGCCTGAAGGCGTTCCCCGCTACCTCGTTTGCAACGCCGATGAGTCGGAGCCCGGTACTTTCAAGGACAGATACCTGATGGAATTTATTCCTCACCTGCTGATAGAAGGGTTGGTGGTTTCGTCGTTTGCGCTGGGATCCTCACGCACCTACATTTACATCCGCGGCGAATATGCGTGGATAGTTGATATACTCGAACAGGCCATTGAAGAAGCGAGGAACAACGGCTTCCTCGGAAAAAATGTACTCGGATCGGGCTTCGATTGTGAAATTTATGTACAACGTGGCGCCGGCGCGTACATCTGCGGAGAAGAAACTGCCTTGCTCGAAAGCCTGGAAGGCAAAAGAGGTAACCCGCGCATCAAGCCACCGTTCCCCGCCGTGAAAGGTCTTTACGACTGTCCGACGGTGGTAAACAATGTGGAAACACTCGCTGCCGTTGTGCCCATCATTAACATGGGCGGTGAAAATTATGCGAAGATCGGCGTGGGTAAATCAACAGGAACGAAGCTGATCAGCGCCTGCGGAAACATCAACAAGCCAGGTGTGTATGAAATTGACATGACCATCTCGGTCGAAGAGTTTATTTATTCTGATGAATATTGCGGTGGCATTGCCAATGGTAAAAGGCTGAAGGCGTGCATACCGGGAGGGTCGTCGGTTCCGATACTTCCTGCCAACCTGTTGCTGAAAACGGCGAAGGGTGAAACCAGGATGATGACCTACGAAAGCCTTGCGGATGGCGGATTTGCCACGGGCTCGATGATGGGATCGGGAGGATTTATCGTGATGGATGAAGATCAGTGCGTGGTTCGTCATACGCTTACGCTGGCGCGGTTTTACCGCCACGAAAGTTGTGGTCAGTGCTCTCCGTGCCGGGAAGGCACGGGATGGATGGAGAAGATCCTGACGAATATTGAATATGGCAGGGGCAAAATGAGCGATATTGATTTGCTTTGGGATATACAGAGGAAGATAGAAGGTAATACGATTTGTCCGCTGGGCGATGCGGCAGCATGGCCGGTTGCCGCAGCGATCAGGCATTTCAGGGATGAGTTTGAGTGGCATGTGCAAAACCCCGAAGAATCGCAGCAAAAAAACTACGGTTTAGCCGGATATGCGGAACCAAGGGAAGTGATTTTAAGTTAAAAGTGAAAACTTAAAAGTTAAAAGTGGTGATGATTACATCATTGCTGATAACCATTAAATTTTGACTTTTAGAAAAAAATGAAAAGGCCTTATGATCTCATCGAGCGGTCGTATGAGTATTCAAAAGCAATAGTTCTTTTTATTAAGAGAAGTGATTTCAAAAGAAGTTATTACCCGGTTATTGATCAATTGCTGAGAAGCGCAATAGAATTGTTATTGGAAGAAAGTGATGAATTAGCGAGAATATTAGCTAAATCCATCCTTACACTGAAGAACAACGATGCAAAAGTGAAAGGTTAAAGTGATTCACACCAGTATGTGTTCGCTTCTAACTTTTAACTTTTAACTTTTAAGTTTTAACATGGCAGACGAAAAGAAACTATTTAAAGTAACCATAGACAACATCACCGTTGAGGTGGAGCCCGGGACAAGCATCCTGCAGGCCGCACGCAAGATCGGTGGAGATGTTGCACCACCGGCAATGTGCTACTACACCCCATTGAAGGGCAGCGGCGGAAAATGCCGCACCTGCCTCGTGGAAGTGGCCCAGGGTTCCACCGCCGACCCACGGCCAATGCCGAAACTCGTGGCGAGCTGCCGAACGAATGTGATGGACGGAATGGTCGTGAAAAACATTACCAGCGAAAAAGTGATCGACGCAAGAAACGGCGTTGTCGAGTTCCTGCTCATCAACCACCCCCTCGATTGCCCCATCTGCGACCAGGCCGGCGAATGCCACCTGCAGGATCTGAGCTACGAGCACGGAGAAGAAGGAACCCGTTACGAATTTCCACGTCGCACCTTTGAAAAGGTTGATCTCGGCCCCTTTATCCAACTGCACATGACGCGCTGCATACTCTGCTACCGCTGCGTGTACGTTGCCGATCAGATAACCGAAAAACGCGAACACGGCGTTCTCGACCGCGGCGACCATTCACAAATCGCCACTTATATCAAGAATGCTCTCGACAATGATTTTATAGGAAACGTGATCGACGTTTGCCCGGTGGGCGCACTCACCGACCGCACCTTCCGCTTCAAAAACAGGGTTTGGTTCCTCAAGCCGATGGATGCGCACCGCGACTGCCCGAAATGTTCCGGCAAGGTTACACTGTGGAACCGCGGCGACGAAGTGTACAGGGTAACGGCACGAAAGGACCAGTGGGGAGAAGTACACGATTGGATCTGTAATGAATGCCGTTTTGAGAAGAAAAAAACTGCGGATTGGGTGATAGAAGGCCCTACAAAAATCAATCGCCATTCCGTTATTTCGCAGGGCCATTACGTAGGAACGGTTAAACCACAGGAAACGCTGCCCGAAGTGATGAACGGACACAAGCCGAGGCTGCTGATGGATATTCACACAGTAAGCGAAGTGAACCAGCCCGACATTGATCTGTCCGAATTAAAAGGACCGGCAACGGGTAAAGTATTTGAAAAATAAAAATTGACGACTTAATGAGCGGCATACTTGCAATAGATTGGGCATTTATACTTGAAAAACTGGTGCTGATAGTGGGCATAGTGTCGGTGTCGCTGGTTATTGCCATGTATGAAACGTATGCAGAAAGAAAAGTGGCGGCGGTAATGCAGGACAGGCGCGGCCCGAACCGCGCTGGTCCGTTCGGTATCTTTCAACCGCTCGCAGACGGCCTTAAACTTTTCATGAAGGAAGAGATCATCCCGCGCTCCTCGAATAGATTTCTTTTCATCCTCGGCCCTTGCCTCGCAATGCTCACCGCAATGATGACCTCGGCTGTCATTCCGTGGGGCGACAAACTGCATTTCACCCTGTTCGGCCAGGACAGGTGGGTGAACCTGCAAATTGCCGACATCAATATTGGTATCCTCTACATCTTCGGAGTGGTGAGTATGGGCGTGTACGGAATCATGATCGGCGGATGGGCGTCGAACAACAAGTTTTCGCTGATAGCCGCACTCAGGGGGGCATCGCAGGTGATTTCATACGAGTTGCCGATGGGCCTTTCACTCATTGCGTTGCTTATGCTCACCGGCTCCCTCAAAATGAGCGTCATCGTTGGCGGGCAGCTTGACACCTGGTATTACGTGCTGTACCAGCCGCTCGGCTTCTTCATATTCCTGATTTGCGCCTTCGCCGAATGTAACCGAACACCGTTCGATTTGCCGGAGGCGGAAAACGAACTGAACTTTGGCTACCACCAGGAATATTCGTCGATGAAGCTCGGCTTTTATCTTTTTGCCGAATATATCAATATGTTCATCAGCAGTGCCGTGATGGTAACGCTGGTTTGGGGAGGATATGACATTCCGTTCGTGAATGATGCCCAACTGGCGACCGATATCGGTAATAACTGGACCGTTTTGCTGCAGGCACTGACGATGTTCGCAAAAGTGGCCGTGTTTATTTTTGTTTTCATGTGGGTGAGGTGGACGATACCACGGTTCCGTTATGACCAACTGATGAACCTGGGGTGGAAAAAGCTGATTCCGCTGGCGTTGATCAATATGATAATCACCGCGTTAGTAGTGTTGTTGAAAAGTAATGGTTGGAGATTTTAACTAATTTTGAAAGATGCATTCATTAACAAATAGGGCGAAGCCAGTTGAAAGGAAGCCGATGTCTTTCCTCGAAAGGCTTTATGTGTGGAACATCGCGAAGGGCATGCTCATCACGCTAAAGCATATTTTTAAGAGGAAGGCAACGATAAGCTATCCTGAGCAGAAGAGAGAATTCAGTCCTGTATTCCGCGGATTACAGGTATTGAACAGGGATGAAGAGGGCCGTGAAAACTGTACCGCCTGCGGACTGTGTGCAGTGGCCTGCCCGGCAGAAGCCATCACCATGGAGGCCGCCGAGCGCCAGCCCGGAGAAGAACATCTGTACCGTGAAGAAAAATATGCTGCAAAGTATGAGATCAATATGTTGCGCTGCATTTTCTGCGGATTGTGCGAAGAGGCGTGTCCAAAAGATGCCGTTTATCTCAGTGAAACTTTTGCACCTTCAAATTACCAGAGAAAGGGATTTATATATGGAAAGGAAGACCTGCTGATACCTAACCCGAAAACAGATCCCGAAGCTTATAAAAAGGCACTGGGCAATCGTGCAAAGAATCAGCCGGGGCAAGAAAAAGAATCAACTATCTGATCTTATGAGTATTTCTGAAATTGTATTTTACTCCCTGAGCACGGTGACGCTTGGCAGTGCTGTGATGGTGGTGCTGAGCAAAAATCCGGTGCATAGTGTGATGTGGCTCATCGTCACTTTTTTTGCCATATCGGGTCACTATATTCTGATGAATGCGCAATTCCTGGGCATTGTAAATCTCATTGTATATGCGGGCGCCATCATGGTGCTTTTCCTTTTCGTCATCATGCTGATGAACCTGAACGCCGATTCGGAGCCCCAAAAAAATAAATGGTTGCGCCTGGCAGGTATTGTGGCGGGAGGCTGCCTCCTGCTCGTGTTGGTGGCGGCATTGAAAAATGCCGAAGTGAAGGGAATGGATACGCAACTGGGTAAGGGCGATATCGGCCTCATCAACAATCTTGGTAAAGCATTGTTCACCGACTACGTTGTGCCGTTCGAGATCAGCAGCATTCTGTTTCTTAGTGCAATGGTGGGAGCAATCGTGATCGGTAAAAAATAATTATACGTCGTAACATGCCTATAGAACGGTACATATTTTTGTCAATAGCCCTTTTCTGCATCGGCATTGCCGGTGTGCTCATCCGCCGCAACGCGATCATCGTATTCATGTGCATCGAGCTGATGCTGAACGCGGTGAACCTGTTGCTCGTTGCGTTTTCGAAAATGCATCACCTGAAAGCGGCAGCCACTAACGCGCAGGCGGGAATTGACGGGCAGCATTTCGTTTTTTTCATCATGGTGGTGGCGGCAGCGGAAGTGAGTGTGGGACTGGCAATCATCGTTATGATGTTCAGGAATGTACATTCGGTGGACATTAACTTCCTGAACAGGCTGAAACATTAATTAATAAAGAGATCTTGTACGGATGAATCAATTAGTTTACCTGGTTCCCTTGTTCCCGCTAGCCGGTTTTATCATAAACGGGCTGCTTAGGAACCACCTGCCGAAAGGCGTTTCCGGTGTTATTGGAAGTGCTGCCATACTCGCTTCGTTCATCGTTTCCATAGTGCTCTTCAACGACGTAAGGAGCGGTCAGGTTATTCATACCGTTTTATTTGATTTCATCAGCGCGGGCAAACTCGCTATTCCGTTTGAGTTTCAGATAGACCAGCTTTCCTCGATCTTTCTGCTGATCATTACCGGCGTCGGATTCCTGATCCACGTGTACTCAACGGCATACATGCATGAAGAAAGAAAAGATCACTTCGCCAGGTATTTCTCCTATCTCAACCTTTTCGTCTTTTCGATGCTGCTGCTGGTGATGGGCGGCAACTTCATCATCATGTTCATCGGCTGGGAAGGGGTAGGGCTTTGCTCATACCTGCTGATCGGCTATTGGTTCAAAAATGATGATTATAACAACGCGGCCAAAAAGGCCTTCATCATGAACCGCATCGGCGACGTCGGGTTTCTTATCGCGCTTTTCTGGATGATACAGGTGTTCGGATCGGTAAGCTTCTCAGAAGTGTTTTCGAAAGGGGCAGAAATGCATTCGGGCGCCGTGGCGCTCACCGGAATCACGCTGCTCCTTTTTATCGGGGCCACCGGCAAATCTGCACAGATACCGCTCTACACCTGGCTGCCCGATGCAATGGCCGGTCCCACGCCGGTTTCGGCGCTGATACACGCGGCGACCATGGTGACGGCCGGCATTTATATGATCGCGCGCAGCAATGTGCTGTACACACTGGCGCCCGTGTCGCAAACGGTTGTTGCGATTACCGGGCTGGTAACGGCCATCCTCGCGGCCACTATTGCCATAAAGCAGAACGATATTAAAAAAGTGCTCGCATATTCCACCGTCAGCCAGCTTGGCTACATGTTTGTCGGCCTGGGCGTAGGCGCTTACACCGGTGCGGTGTTTCATGTCATGACGCACGCTTTCTTCAAGGCACTGCTCTTCCTGGCGGCTGGCTCCGTGATCCACGCCATGCATCACGAACAGGACATCAGAAATATGGGTGGCCTGAGAAAGAAATTACCGGTCACTCATCTTACTTTCCTGGTCGGCTGCATCGCCATCGCGGGCATCCCACCCTTTGCAGGGTTTTTCTCGAAAGATGAAATTCTTGCAGCGGCGTGGGGCGTCAACAAGATCTATTGGGCAGTGGGCGTTGCAGGTGCATTCATGACGGCCTGGTACATGTTCCGTTTATATGGCACCACCTTCCTGGGGCGCTTCCGGGGCACCAATGAACAGCAACATCATTTGCAGGAAAGTCCGGCGGCTATAACTATTCCGCTCGTCATCCTCGCCATACTTTCCATTGCGGGCGGATGGATAGGCATTCCTGAATTGTTCGTTCCCGATGCACACTGGCTCGAACATTTCCTTCAGCCCGTGTTTGCAAAGTCGGAAGAGTTGAAAGCGGCACACGCCGTTGATCATTCAACCGAATGGATATTGATGGCGGTTTCCGTTGCAGGAGCAACCATTGCCGCGATCGTTGCAACGGCGCGGTTTAGCAGGAAGCCGGAATTGCAGGAGTTTCACGGAATGGGCCGCGTGCTGGAAAATAAATGGTACGTCGACGAGCTGTACGACCGCATTGTTACGCGTCCTTTGTACGCATTCGGAAAATTCCTGAATAACCAGATTGAAAAGAACCTCATCGACAGGATAGTAAATGGTTTCGGGAAGTTGGTGCAATACGGCAGCCGCCAACTGCGATGGATGCAAAG
>CBIGXK010000065.1:0-13676 GCA_966193805.1 uncultured bacterium
CGACCCTTCAAGATGCTGGACATTCACGAGCAATGGCTGTGCATTGCCGGTTGCTGTTGGCAGTTCGTACGTGGCGGGCTCCACACTGCGCACAAACAGGTGGCCGGGTTTTTCCAAAACCGTTTCCGAAGAACCCTGAAGTATCACCGCATCGAACATTATCCATGAACCCTGTATAACAGCAATGCTGATTTCGTTTCCTCCTCTTTTGATGACGTTTTTAGGAATAGGAATCTCGATCGTTTCGGGGGTGGCCGACGAGAAATCGCCTGTGAGAGAAGCGCTGTCAACAACCGGTTCATTCAGGCGCGGATGGGGCTGCTTGCTGCGATCATACTTTTTCTCACCCGGTTGTATGTTTTGGTCGTTGCCGTTAATGCTGACTTTGATTAACGGAACAAAATTTTTGGCGTAATCCAATACTTTAAGCACCAGTTTATAGGATGCCGGAAAGGGCAGCCTCTCCACGCCAAACAAAATATTCACTTCGTTCGTTCGCCACCCCGCCGTGGGCCATGTGCCACCCCAGGTATCAACCGGACCCGGTATAACATAGGGAAAATCATCTTTTTCTTTAGCGTGGCCGATCAGGAAGAACTTGTCTTCGTAACCAAAGTCGCGGCCCACGAAATCCCTGAATCCGTTTGGGGCGAGTGCGAAGTCGGATACGGAGCCATCCGGCTTTCCAATGCTCCAGAGGGTTGTTTGCTTCGTTTGCGAAAAACAATCCGGCGCCATTACAAGGGCCAGCAGATATATGAGCAATGTAACCTTTTTCATCATATTCAATTTTCAATTCCCATATGTTTGAATGTACGAACATAGCTATTAAAACCCAAACAAATTGGTTAAAAGGTGCAGCATGAGTTCAATATCTTGTTCGAATGTATGAACATTTAAAAATATAGGCCTACATTTACGGTCTTTTAAATAGGTGCAGGGGGAAAAAACGATCGATCCACACTTATTTGAAGAAGATTATTCATTAAAAGTGACGAAAAGAATATGAGCCAGGTGAAATCGAACTACGACAAATTTCCGAAAATAAAAATGGACGGACACACCTGCATCGAGGGATGGGAGAAGATTACGCAAACGCTCAACGATACTATTGCCGCGAAAAAGAAACAGAAACTGGTCATCGCTGTTGAATGTTATCACGGCGTACATGCAGGTGAAATTGCCGGCAGCCTGCGTAGAGGTGTTCCTGCGGCGCAGCTCTTTGATGCCACAGCCGCCATGAAAACAAGCGCACTCATTGATAAAATGGTTTACCCGTTTGTTACTGATGATCCCGTGTTTGGGTACATAACGCCACTGCATCTGACGGATTTTTTTGACACTGCAAAAATTTCGTCATTGCAACAGCAAATTCAGGAAGCCCCGGAAAACATTTGCATAATATATGGCATCGGCGCCACGCTGGTTGCGAATCAGCCCGACATCCTGATGTATGCCGACATGCCTCGCTGGGAAATACAGCTCCGGTTCAGAAGCAACAGCATCAGCAACATCGGCGTAGATAACCCCGATGCGGAATTCTCCTATCAATACAAGAGAGGTTTTTTTGTCGACTGGAGAGTTTGTGACCGGCATAAAAAAACGCTGATGAACAGGTGGGATTATGTCCTGGATACCACCGTTGCGAATAAACCGAAACTTGTTACGGGGAAAACGCTCATGGCGGCGCTGGCCGAAGCGGCAAGCAGGCCGTTCCGCGTGGTGCCCTTCTTCGATCCGGGCCCTTGGGGCGGCCAATGGCTGAAAGAAGTGTGTGACCTGGACAGAAGTCAACCCAACTTTGCGTGGGGCTTCGATTGCGTACCGGAAGAAAACAGCCTGCTGTTTTCATTCGACAACACGCTTTTTGAAACGCCTGCCATCAATCTTGTATTCGCTGAACCCGGGAAACTTTTGGGTAAAAAAGTGTTTGAAGCGTTTGGAACCGAGTTTCCCATACGCTTTGATTTCCTGGATACTATGGAAGGGGGCAACCTGAGCCTGCAGGTGCATCCGCTAAAAGAATATATCAGGGAAAAATTTGGCATGGCCTATACACAGGATGAAAGCTATTACATCCTGGAAGCGAAGGAAGACGCTTCGGTGTATCTCGGACTCAGGGAAAAAGTTGTTCCGGAAAAGATGGTGCATGAACTGGAAGCAGCGCAGGATACGGGTGGTAATTTTAATGCAGAAAAGTATGTGGAGAAGTGGCCGGTGAAGAAACATGATCATATTTTAATCCCGGCAGGAACCATTCATTGTTCCGGGGCGGATACCGTGGTGCTTGAAATTAGTGCCACCCCATACATTTTTACTTTTAAACTCTGGGATTGGGGAAGAATGGGACTGGATGGAAAACCACGCCCCATTTCCATTGAACATGGCAAGCAGGCAATACGATGGGAAAGGACAACAAACTGGTCGGAACAACATATCATCAACCGATTTAAAAACGTAGCAGCGGGTGACGGATGGAAGGAAGAACATACCGGCCTCGATGAAACTTCCTTTATTGAAACGCGCAGGCATTGGTTCAGCAAAAAAGTTTCACATGATACGAATGGGAACTTCAATGTGCTTAACCTGATAGAAGGAAGGGAAGTCATTGTTGAAAGCCCCGGCAACGCTTTTGAACCTTTTATCGTTCATTATGCCGAAACATTTATCGTTCCCGCTTCCGTTGGCGCATATACCATTCGGCCGTATGGCGAAAGCGAGGGCCGGGAATGTGCGACCATCAAAGCTTATGTAAGAACAGAAAACTTAACCAGCTACCGCATTAACTGACTATTATGAATGATGCAGGAAACAAATGGTATGTATACAAAGCAACCATTGTTGCGGCCGTAGGCGGGCTGCTGTTCGGTTACGATACCGCCGTTGTTGCAGGGGCAATAGGCTTTATCGAAAAACGATATGACCTGTCATCGGCAATGGTAGGATGGGTGGCTTCATGCGCGCTGATAGGATGCATTGCGGGCGCGATGTTCGCCGGTAAATTAAGTGATGGCATTGGCCGCAAAAAAGTTTTGATTCTCTCAGCAATATTATTTGCGGTTTCCTCCATCGGGATATTGCTGCCCATGAGCCTGGATTGGTTTATATTTTTCCGGATAATTGGAGGCCTCGGCATCGGGATCGCCTCCATGCTGGCGCCCATGTACATCTCCGAGATAGCGCCCGCGCCAATCAGGGGCCGCCTGGTGTCGATTAACCAGCTTGGCATCGTGTCGGGCATCCTGCTCATCTATTTTGTCAATGCAACCATCGCGGGATGGCACGACGAGGCGTGGAACGTTTCAATTGGATGGCGGTGGATGTTCGGCTCGGGCGTGTTCCCTTCGGTGATCTTTTTGGCGCTGCTGTTTTTTGTGCCCGAGAGTCCGCGCTGGCTCGCGCAAAAGCAACGCTGGAACGATGCCGAATTCATTCTCGCGAGGGTGAACGGTGCCCGGAAAGCCAAAACGGAGCTCGACGAAATCAAAGTGGCGTTAAACATAGAGAAAAGTTCGTTCTCTGATATTGTAAAACC
This sequence comes from uncultured bacterium, assembly GCA_966193805.1. GTDB lineage: Bacteria > Bacteroidota > Bacteroidia > Chitinophagales > Chitinophagaceae > Flavitalea. Next base: position 3,536 of record CBIGXK010000065.1, read on the forward strand.
GGGTGTCCGTAAAGCTTTGATGATCGGTATCATCCTGTGCATCTTTTCGCAGGTTACGGGCATTAATGCGATCATGTACTACGCACCGGAAATTTTTAAAGCAACGGGCGACGCGTCTTCGTCGGCTTTAATGCAAACAGTGCTCGTGGGGGTTATCAATGTGCTGTTCACCCTTGTTGCCATCAAGTACGTTGATAAATGGGGGCGGAGAACCTTACTGTTAATCGGCTCTTCCGGAATGGCCGTTTGCCTGGCCATTGTTGGCAGCGCGTTTTACTTCGGATTTGCAGAGGGCTACCTGGTACTTATCGCGATCCTTGCCTATATATCTTTTTTTGCCATTTCACTCGGACCGCTTGCCTTCGTGGTGATTTCGGAAATATTTTCGAACCGCAACCGGGGCGCTGCTATGTCGGTATGCATCTTTTTCCTATGGACGTCCGTTTATCTTGTTTCACAAACCTTTCCCATGCTGCTGGCATCTATCGGCAGCGCGTTCACCTTCTGGATCTACATGGTCATGGCGATAGTCGCATTTTTCTTCATATTAAAAATGATTCCGGAAACCAAGGGAAAATCGCTGGAAGAAATAGAGCTTTACTGGTTGCCGAAAAGCGAAGCGGAAAATACCCGGCAATCTATTCCGGGATCATAAAACCATAAAATTCAACCCAGTAAAAATGTCGGATTATCGTGTAACAGGAGTTGACATTGGCGGTTCGCATGTTACGGCCGGAGTTGTTGACCTTACCACTCGAAGCGTGATAAAGGAAAGCGTATTAAGAGAACATGTGAATTCAAAAGGCTCCGCCGATGAAATACTAAAAGTGTGGGTACAGGCGATCAGTGGATTATTTGCTGCACACCCGGAAGTGAAAAGAAAAATCGGGATCGCCATGCCGGGGCCCTTTAATTATGAAGAAGGGATTTGCCTGATTGAAGGCGTTGACAAATTCGAAAGTTTGTTTGGGCTTAATGTAAAAGAGATTCTAGCGAAAGAGCTGGGGGTGGAGAAGAATGATATCGCATTGATGAACGATGCCGCTTGTTTTCTAAAGGGTGAAGTATTTGGTGGCGCGGCGGTTGGATGCAAACATGTTGTTGGGGTAACGCTGGGCACCGGATTGGGCTCTGCAGGATTTCACGACGGGAAAATATATGAAGGAAATCTGTATCGTTCGCCTTTTAAAGACGCAACAGCGGAAGACTATTTATCTACAAGATGGTTTGTAAGGAAATACAAAGAGATGACCGGTGACACCATAAAAAGCGTAAAGGAACTGTGTTCAAAAATTGATGAGCAGCCGAGGGTGCTGTCGTTGTTTTCGGAATTTGGAAAAAATCTGGGAGCGGTGCTGGCGGCTTATGTGCAAAAGCACCCTTGCGAAAGTGTGGTAATTGGGGGCAACATTATTAATGCCTGGCAGATGTTTTTTAAAGATGCAAAACAGGTTATGGATGATCTTGGCCAACGTGTAGCGCTCAGGAAAGCCGAATTAGGGGAAGAAGGCGCGTTGGCCGGCGCGGCGAGCTTGTGGGGGTAGAGGGCAATCGGCAATGGTCCATCCCCGGCGCTTCGCGCCACCCGCGCCAGCGGGGATACCAGTTAGCAACGCTCAAATAAAAAAAGGTTGAGACGTGAAACGGGAGACGTGAGAGAACAATGAGCAATAAGCAATGAACTTCAGTTTTAACTTTTAACTTTTAAGTTTTTCCCCCTTCGTATTTTCGCTCCAATGACCGATGAACATTTCATGCAGGCAGCACTGAAAGAAGCAAAAAAAGCATTCGACGCAGGCGAGGTACCCGTCGGCGCGCTCATCGTACAGGACGACCGCATCATCGCACGCGGAAGCAACCAGGTAGAGCAACTCAACGACCCCACCGCACACGCAGAAATCATCGCCCTTACCTCCGCTTTCAATTACCTCGGCAGCAAATACCTCCCCGACGCCACCATTTATGTTACCGTCGAGCCTTGCCTTATGTGCGCAGGCGCATTGTACTGGAGCAAAATTGCCAGGATCGTGTACGGCGCCGACGACGAAAAAAATGGCTACAGAAAATATTGCTCCTACGGCCCTTCGGCCGAACCGTGGCCCTTTCATCCCAAAACCACGCTAACAAAAGGTATCCTCAAAGAAGAATGTGCTATGCTGATGAAAGAATTCTTCAGGGCAAGAAGGTAATCTTATTGTCACAAAACCAGGCGAATGGGCCGGGTAACTATTTAATCAGTAATTTTGCGAATCGTTTAATCAATAAATTCAATTAGTTATGGCATTCACATTACCAGCTCTGCCTTATTCACACGACGCACTTGAGCCGCATATTGATACGACTACAATGCAGATTCATCATGGTAAGCATCACCAGGCTTACGTTGACAACCTTAATAAAGCCATCGCAGGCACCCCAAATGAAAATAAATCCCTTGAAGAACTCGTGGCAGCAGCCGGCAGCATCAGCCCGGCAGTGCGCAATAACGGTGGGGGACACTGGAACCACTCGTTTTTCTGGGAAATACTCGCTCCTAATGCCGGCGGCGCCCCGTCAGGAAAGATCGGTGATGCGATCTCATCAACCTTCGGATCGTTTGATGCATTGAAAGAAAAGTTCAACGCGGCGGGCCTCACTCGCTTCGGTTCCGGCTGGGCATGGCTGATAGCAAAAGACGGAAAGCTCGAAATATCTTCAACACCCAACCAGGACAACCCCCTGATGGACGTGGCAGAAGTGAAAGGAACACCGCTTCTTGGCGTTGACGTATGGGAACACGCTTACTACCTGAAATACCAGAACAGGAGGGCAGAATATCTCACTGCCTTCTGGAACGTGATCAACTGGAAGAAGGTGAACGAAAAGTTTGAAAAAGTTTCCAAATAAGAAGACATACATCAAGCCCCGCTGCCGCTCGTTCAGCGGGGCATATTTATCCCGCTAAAATCCACTTTAATGAAAAGAATTATTTACCTGCCGGCGCTGGTGGCCATCGTTCTCTTCACCTCCTGTTCCAACAACAAAAAAGTGCTGGTAATGGCGAGTGGTAAAGTGCAGATGGAGGGAAACACCGTTACCCTCGACCCCGGCACCACACACAACGAAATTACTTTCGAACCGGATGGTGACAACATAACCGTGGTATCGCCATCAGGTAAAAAAGAAGTGGCCATAACAGAACCGGGATTATACATTCTCAACCTCAAAAACGACACACTCGTTGGCAGCTACCAGGAAACCGGTACCGATAATTCTCAGAAAGTCATCAGCCAGGACGATCTCTGGAACAGGGTGGACAGCCTCACAAAATTGATGAAAGGCGAAAATGTAAGCGCCACCGCAAAAAATTACAATATCCCACCCATGCAGGCAGCGAGGATCACGGCAAATAAGGATGCGGAGATCATTGGACCGTACCGCAAAGTGCCCGGCTCGCTGGATCCGTCGGTGAAGCATGAAGTGTATAAGTTCTACACCAACAAAGAAATTCTGGAGATCATCGAGAACGTGAAGAAGATGCTGGCCAGCTAGCCGATCTCTTCGTTTCTCATTTGAGGGAACAGCAATACATCCTGGATGGATGACTGCCCCGTCATCAGCATACACAACCTGTCGATACCAAAGCCAATGCCCGCAGTAGGCGGCATGCCATATTCAAGGGCGCGTAAAAAGTCGTAATCAATGTACATCGCCTCTTCATCTCCCCTCTCCATCAGTTTTACCTGTTGTTCGAAGCGTTCGCGCTGATCAAGAGGATCGTTCAGCTCGGAATAGGCATTGGCCATTTCCTTGCCGTTGATCATTAACTCAAATCTTTCCACCAGTCCCGGCTTGCTCCTGTGCTTTTTTGTGAGCGGGCTCATTTCAACAGGATAGTCAATGATAAACGTTGGTTGAACGAAATGCTTTTCGCATTTCTCACTGAAAATTTCGTCGATGAGTTTACCTGCACCCATCGAAGCCTGCACCGGGATGGAAAGCTTGCGGCACACTTCTCTCAGCGCGCTCTCATCCATGCCGTCAATATCAAATCCGGTGTGCTCCTTTATCGCCTCATGCATGGTGAGTCTTTTGTAAGGCGCCTTGAAATCTATCTCCTTCCCTTCCATCACCACCTTTGTTGTACCGTTCGTGGCAATGGCCACAGCCTCGAGCATTTGCTCCGTGATTTCCATCAACCATAAATAATCTTTATAGGCCACATAGAATTCGAGCACGGTAAATTCGGGGTTGTGCGTTCTGTCCATCCCTTCATTGCGGAAGTTGCGGCTGAACTCATACACCCAGTCAAATCCGCCAACAATCAGTCTTTTCAGGTACAGTTCATTGGCGATGCGCAGGTACAGCGGGATATCCAGCGCATTGTGATGGGTTTTGAAGGGCCTGGCTATGGCGCCGCCGGGTATGTTTTGCAACACCGGCGTGTCCACTTCAAGCGCTCCCTTATCATTCAGGAACTGCCTCATTGCGTTGATCATTTTGGTGCGCCTGATGAAGGTTTGTTTCACTTCAGGGTTGATGATCAGGTCGGCGTAGCGCTGGCGGTATTTGAATTCGGGATCGGTAACAGCGTCGAAGGTTTCTCCTTCTTTTTCCTTCACGATCGGGAGGGGTTTGATCGATTTCGACAGGAACTTCAGTTCCTGGACGTGGATGGATATTTCACCAGTGCGCGTTGTAAACACAAAGCCTTTTACGCCGATGATGTCGCCGATGTCGGTAAGGTGTTTCCATACTTTATCGTACAGCGAAGTATCATCTCCATTCTTAATATCATCTCTTTTTATGTACAGTTGAATTTTTCCCGTTGAATCCTGCAGTACCGCAAAGGAAGCCTTGCCCATGTCGCGAACGCCCATGATGCGGCCGGCGATGGAAATTTCTTTAAATTCTTCGGCGTTGGTTTCACCTTTAAAGTTTTCCTTAATGTAAGCGGCGGTTATATTGACAGGGTATAACGAAGCGGGATATGGGTCGATACCCATGTCCTGCAATTGTTTTAGCTTATCCCTTCTGATGATTTCCTGGTCAGATAAATGCATTGTTTGTAATTAAGCCGCAAAAATAATTGTTCCCGTCGAGCAGATGCTCATACATTTTTCTTAATGCTCAAAATCGAAAAATCGCTTTCCTCTTTAACGATAATGTTCTCTAGTATGCCGAGGCCATCCACCTCCAGTTCAATGTTGTCGCCCTCATGGAGCCATTGTTCCTGGTAAGCCGGATCGTTTCGTTTCCCGGTGCCGTTGAGTTCGAGGAAGCACCCCGTCCCCACTGTGCCGCTGCCTATGATGTCGCCCGGATTAAGGTTCACCCCATACGAGGCGCGCTCGATGATTTCGGCGAAGGTCCAGTCCATGTCGGCCAGGTTGCCGTCGCTAACCTGCGTGCCGTTCACCCTGCATTGCATCCTGAGGTTCCAGTTTTTACCGGTGTGACCGGGTTTTGCCGGCACCACGAAGGGTTCGAGCTCATCCGGCGTAACCAGCCACGGGCCCACAGCAGTAGCAAAATCCTTTCCCTTGGCGGGACCGAGGTTGAGCAGCATTTCTTCGCGTTGCAGCGTGCGCGCGCTGAAATCGTTCATGATCATCAGCCCTGCAATGTATTGGTCGGCCTCTTCGGCTTTTATGTTTCGTCCGTGTTTGCCGATCACAACGGCCACTTCCAGCTCAAAATCCAGCTTTTGGAAATGATCCGGCATGCACAGCACTTCGCCGGGCCCGCTTATGCTGTGATGGTTGGTAAAGTAAAAGATGGGGTATTGGTCGAATTCGGGGATCATGTCCACGTTGCGGTTTCTGCGGGCGGCAGCAACATGCTGGCGGAAGGCGTAGCCGTCCCTGCACGATGAAGGAAACGGCACGGGCGAGAGCAGTTCCACGGACGATACGGGCATGGCCCTTCTGTCATCGATCTTTCCTTCATTGACCATCATTTCGCCTCCCAGCGCCATAGGACCATTATCTTCCCAGTATTGCAGAAACATGCCCATGTTGCCGGGCAGGTCGGGGTGCAGATTTTCCATGTTATACAAAAGATCGTTTACCAGGAGCGCAAGCTGGTCGTGGCCATCCCTGAGGTAAGAAACAAGTTTCATGAAAAACGAGGGTTTTAAAATGATTACATGAGGCGCAAAGGTAACCGGATTTGCCGCAAGCAGAAATTCTACAGTATTTGTACTTTTGGTGTAGAATAGAAAGGAGGTAATTATGAAGTTTGAAAAAATTAATAACAAGGGGCAGGCGCAACTATTCAATAACAGCTATCTCGAGATGCTCACAAAAACGCATCCTCTCGTCATTTGGGGGCTGTACCTGCCAATAGCGGTGGGACTGATTTATTATTCGGCCGCCTATCTCGGTAATCCATCCTGGAAGATCATTCTGATTTTTATTTCGGGCATGTTATTTTGGACGCTTTTTGAATACCTCATGCACCGTTTTGCCTTCCATCATGTTGCCGAAAGCGAGCGAGCCAAAAAGTTCGTGTACATCATGCATGGTAACCATCACCATTACCCGCGCGATAAGGAAAGGCTGTTCATGCCACCGGTACCGAGTCTTATCATATCTGCCGTCATATTTTCTTTAGAGTACCTTGTTATGGGTAAAGCCGTATTCATGTTTTTCCCCGGCTTTATCATCGGGTATTTAATGTATGGCAGCATGCACTATGCCATCCACGCCTGGAACCCGCCCTTCAAATGGCTCAAGCCCTTGTGGAGAAACCATCACCTGCATCATTACAAAGATGAAGGCAAGGGATACGGCGTCAGCACTACATTGTGGGACTATGTATTCGGCACCATGTTCGACCTGAAGAAAGAAAAGGAAGATAAAGAAAAGGTAAGAGAGCTCATGTACAGATAAGGGCTGTTATGTATCTTTAAATAATGCCCGGCTTTAATCTGACCGATACGATGAACCTGCTCTCCAAGCTTACGCTTCGGCGTATGTGGAACGCGAGCCGTGTATTGGGCAGTTTTTATATCAGTAAATGGATCAGGCGGCCGGTGCAATGGGGGTTACCGGTTTCCCTGTCGTTCGAGCCCACAACATCATGCAATCTTCGCTGCCCTGAATGTCCGAGTGGTTTAAGGGCCTTTACGCGCCCAACGGGGATGCTGGAAAACAATTTTTTCAGGGATACGATCGACCAGTTGTCGAAGGACCTCCTTTACCTTGTGTTTTATTTCCAGGGCGAGCCCTATCTTAATCCTGATTTTTTGGAGATGGTAAAATATGCTGCTTCAAAAAAAATTTATACCGCCACTTCCACCAACGCCCACTATCTCAACGATGAAAATGCGCGGAAAACGGTTGAAAGCGGCCTCGACAGGCTCATCATTTCGATAGACGGCACCACGCAGGATGTGTACCAGCAATACCGCCGGGGCGGCAAGCTGAACAAAGTGATCGAAGGAGCAAAAAATGTGGTGGCGTGGAAAAAGAAATTAAAAAGTGATACGCCATTCATTTTTTTTCAGTTTCTTGTGGTGAAGCCGAATGAACACCAGGTTGAAGACATCAGAAAGCTGGCCGGAGAGTGCGGGGTGGATGAAGTGAGATTCAAAACGGCGCAGGTGTATGATTATGAAAACGACCCGAACCAGCTAATCCCTGTATCCCCCAAATTCAGCCGTTACAAAAAAGACCATACGGGAAAATACCGTTTGAAGAATTCGCTCGACAATCATTGCTGGCGCCTGTGGCACGCAACGGTGATCACCTGGGACGGCCTTGTGGTACCCTGCTGCTTCGATAAGGATGCGCAGCATAAGATGGGCAACCTGAAAGGCAAAAGCTTTAAAGAGATTTGGCGCGACGGCGAATATGCCGGTTTCAGGAAACAGGTGCTCGCGGGAAGAAAGAATATTGACATTTGCGCCAATTGCAGCGAAGGAACAAAGGTATGGGCCGACTAATGATAATGCCAAAATGAAATAAACCCATCTTATGAGTATTGAAAATGATATTCACCAAACAAAATTCAACAGTGAATACCACAAGATGAGCGTTAACCTGATCTACACCTACAACTGGGCGATGGAAAAGGCCAAACGCTTTTTTGAAAAGGCCGACCTTACGATGCAGCAATACAATATACTCCGGATTCTGCGGGGCGCCGGCAAGCCATTGTCCACCCTGCAGATACGACAGCGCATGCTCGATAAAATGAGCGACACCAGCCGCATCGTCGACAGGCTCCTTAAAAAGGACCTCGTTGAAAAAGTGGTGTGCAAGAATGACCGCCGCCTGGTGGATGTAACGATTTCAGAAAAAGGATTGGCGCTGCTCAAAAATCTCGACGACCACACCCACGAACTCGACTCGCACCTCACGAGCATTTCGGAGGAAGAAGCAAGAATGATCAATCAATTGCTCGACAAACTTAGAAATTCGCACTGAACGGTAATATCTTTGCACCAGTAAATGGGCATTAAAAAAAGAACCGACACCATCTGGAGAATGCTGATCATCACGCTTTGCGCAAGCATTGCGCTGATGCTGGGCATGTGGATACGTGAATGGTGGCTTTCGCGCAAGGCAGAGTATGTGCGTTATGACGAATTTGGAATAGACATCCCCACCAATTACTCCGTTCATGGCATCGATGTTTCAAAATACCAGCACATCATCGACTGGGACCGTGTTAAGGCAATGAGCGTTGATAACGTCAGCATCAGCTTTACTTTTATCAAGGCCACGGAGGGAAATATCAACGAAGACAAATACTTCAGCAGAAACTGGAAAAGAGCAAAACGCGCGAACCTCACAAGAGGCGCCTACCATTTTTTCCTGGCCACCAAAAGCGGAAAAACGCAGGCCGAAAATTTCATCAGCAGTGTCACCCTGGAACCCGGCGACCTGCCTCCTGTGCTGGATGTTGAGCAGGCTTATGGGGTACCCGCCGCTAAATTACGGCAGCGCGTACGGGAATGGCTCAGTACCGTTGAACATTATTACGGCGTGAAGCCGATCATCTACACAAATGTTGATTTTTACCGTCAATACCTCGACGCGGAATTTGACGACTACCCGTTATGGGTTGCGCATTACATTAACAAAGGAAAACCCCGCATATACCGCGACTGGCATTTCTGGCAGTACAGCGAAACAGGCAGGGTTAACGGTATTGTGAGTAAGGTTGACTTTAATGTATTCAACGGCGACAGCATTGCGTTCAGGAAGCTGCTGTTGAACTGAATCTAGAACTTAAGATTTTTCAAATAGTCAGCATCCACCTGGGCGCTCTTCAGCGGCGTGCTGTTCGTATATTTTTCCTGCTCAACAATATAATATTCCATTCCATTCTCCTTGGCTACACGCAGGATCTTCTTATAATCGATGGAACCGGTGCCAAGATCGGTAGAGGTTTCGCCATCACCCTTTTTCGCACCTTTTTCGCGATCTTTTATGTGGCAGAGCCTGAAGCGGTTCGGGTATTTCTGCAACCATGTGATCGGATCCTCGCCCGGAACTTCCACCCAAAAAATATCCATTTCAAAATCCACTAATTCGGGATTCGAATTTTGCATGAATATATCCTGGGGATATTGTCCGTCAAGCTTTTCAAACGAGTAGCCATGGTTGTGATAGGCAAACCTCATATCGTTCTTCTTGCAGATCTCGCCTTTTTGATTAAATACATCGGCGTGTTTCTTATAGTCGTCGAGCGTTTTTTGCGGACCGAACCATGGTTCAATCAAATATTTCAATCCCACTTCTTTTGCTTCGGCGGCCTTCTTTTCGAAATTTTCATTGATGTTGCAATGGGTGCTGATCATGGTAAGACCGAGATCATCAATGTATTTTTTAAACTCCGTATGCGTCATTCCCCACCACAGGCCCATTTTTCCTTCAAATCCTTCGATTTGTTTATAGCCCATGTCGGCAACTTGTTTAAGAACACCCTTAGGATCTTTAGGAAGATCGTCTCTCAGGGTGTACAACTGCAATCCGAATTGTGCGAGGGCCTGTTCCGCAACCTGCGACGAAGAAGAGTCGTTACCCGTGTCGGTCACATTGTCGCCGTTTTGTTTGTCTGATGGAGAAACGCATGAAACACCCGCGAGGGCTACGCCCGAAGCCAGCAGGCCGCTGTTTTTAAGAAACAATCTTCTGTTGTAGTTCATAAT